>CADBFL010000068.1 GCA_902793875.1 uncultured Eubacteriales bacterium
GCAATCCAGGTCCAGGAGAGAACAGAAGAGACCGATGCACAGTGCCTCGCTGCCAAGGAAGCTTGGGATGCACTGACAGACGCTCAGAAGGAACTTGTTGAAGAGGGCGACTACTTCGCACTTGACACAGGCGATGCTTCTCTGGACGATCCCCTCAACCAGGACGAGATCGGCGAGAATGAGCTGCTGGTGGTGAGCTTCGGAACGTCCTTCAATGACAGCCGCGCCGAGGACATCGGCGGAGTCGAGAAGGCCCTTCAGGAAAGCAATCCTGACTGGTCTGTGAGAAGGGCTTTCACAGCTCAGATCATCATCAATCATATCTACGCCCGCGACGGCGAAAAGATCGATAATGTAGACCAGGCCCTTCAGAGAGCTGTCGACAACGGAGTAAAGAATCTCGTGGTACAGCCGACCCACCTGATGCACGGCGCCGAGTACGATGAGCTTGTCGAAACACTCGACAAATACAAGGATAAATTCGATTCCGTAAAGGTCGCTGAGCCTCTGCTCGGGACCGTAGGAGAGGAGGCCACTGTAGTCAACGCAGACAAGGAGGCGACCGCGAAGGCGGTAGTTGCCGAAGCTGTGGCAAAAAGCGACTACGATTCGCTCGAAGCTGCCGACGCCGACGGTACCGCGATCGTGCTTCTCGGACACGGCACTTCCCACCAGGCGGCTGTGACATATGACCAGATGCAGGAGCAGATGAAGCAGCTCGGATATAAGAACGTATTCATCGGAACAGTCGAAGGCAAACCTGAAGACACCGCTTTCCCTGCAGTAAAAAAGGCTGTTGAGGACGCGGGATATACAAAAGTCATACTGAGACCTCTGATGGTCGTTGCCGGAGATCACGCCAACAATGACATGGCGGGCGATGAGGAAGGCACATGGTACTACGGATTCGTCAACGGAGGAGAGTTCGAAGTCGAAGGCTCTGACAAGGCGGTCGATACAGGCAAGGGATTCGGAGCTGACAACGTGAAGTGCCAGATCGAGGGACTCGGAAGGATAACGGATATCCAGAAGATATATGCGGCTCACACTGCCGATGCCATGAACGAATAAGCTGATGCAAAATAAAAGCGATCAAATCAGGAACAAAATCAGGAAAGTAATATGAAAAGATCAAATAAAATATTGCTTCTTCTCACGCTGGCTGTACTCATCGTAATGACGGCTGCCTGCGGGAGCAAAAAAGAGACGGCCGAGCCGACACCTGACCCGGGCATCGCCGACGGGACATACATCGCGACGTTCACAACGGACAATCCGATGTTCCACGTCAATGAGGCGTATGAAGATAAAGGCGTTCTCACCGTAAAGGACGGAAAGATGACGATACACGTCAGCCTGCAGTCCAAAAGGATAGTGAATCTTTATCCGGGCACGGCGGAGGATGCTCAGAAAGACGGAGCCGAGCTGCTCGAACCGACCACAGACAAGGTCACTTACAGCGACGGACTTGAAGAAGAGGTCTATGGCTTCGATGTGCCTGTGCCGGCTCTTGATGAGGAATTCGACCTCGCGCTGCTCGGGACCAAGGGCAAATGGTATGACCATAAAGTCACTGTGTCCGACCCGGTGGAGGGCGATGACATAAACGCGGTCATCGGTGAGGGATCCGGCAAAGAGGCAGTTGCGCCAAAGGAACTCGAACTCGCGGGAGGTGAGCATACCGCTGAAGTGACGCTCGAGGGCGGCAGCGGGAAAGCGACGGTCGACAGTCCCGCGGTGATACGCATGAACGGGGACGAATGCATCGCGGTGATCACATGGAGCAGCCCTCATTACGACTACATGATCGTGGACGGACAGAGGTACGAGCCTGTGAATACGGAAGGCAACTCGGTATTCGAGATCCCGGTCCCGTACTTCGACAGCCCGATCGATGTGATCGCCGACACCACGGCGATGAGCGAACCTCATGAGATCGAATACAAGCTTACGTTCGATTCCGCTACAGTAAAATAAGAGAACCGACCGGCAAACCGGGAAAACCGACCGGCAAACCGGGAGAATCGACCGGCAAACAGAGCCTGCCTTCAGAGACAGGCTCTGAACTTTTAATTAACAGGACAGATGTGTATCAGTTGCTGAAAAGACGCCGGCGATACACAAATTTGACTGCTGGCTGTCATTTTTTCAGGTTTTAAGCGTGCATTTGTGTATCGATCGACTGATTTGCGGAGTCCATACACAGATTTTTGCTGAATCATGTGTATGATCAGCCCGGATCCGGGAAATGATACACAAAAAGGAGCTTGCGGATGATGTTTTTAAGAAAATATTTGACGAAATTGTGTATGAAAAAAAGAAATCGCCCGGTCCATACACAGGCTGCATGTCTTATCATGCTGATCACGGCTCTCGCCATTGCCCTGGCGCTTTCAGGATGCGGCAAAGGCGGCGAAGAGACCGGGAATGGCGCGTTCGACGACCATCATAAGGGTTCGATGGAGCTGAAGTACGCGGACCAGTTCAGCGTCGACTATTATGACGACGGCGTAGCTGTGGTCAGAATAGAGGACGGACTCGACTATCTGGTTATCGACGGCTCAGGAGAGCTTCCGGACTGGCTGTCCGAAGAAGATATAAAGGACATGACGGTCATAAATGCGCCTGCGCAAAAGGTCTACAACGCAGCATCATCCGCGATGGATCTGATCGATGCTGCGGGAGCGATCGGTCAGGTAGCCATGACGAGCACTCAGGAGAGCGACTGGAGCATAGATAATATAAGAAAACTTGTAGGAGACGGTACCATACGCTATATCGGCAAATACCGCGCGCCTGACTATGAAGCGCTCGTCGAAGAGGATGTGGATCTGGCGATCGAGTCCACCATGATCTACCACAATCCCCAGGTCAAGGAGGCGATAGAAGAGCTGGGCATACCGGTACTGGTAGAACGTTCAAGCTACGAATCCGAACCTCTCGGCAGAGTGGAATGGATAAAGCTCTACGGACTGCTCTTCGGAAAGGAAGAAGAAGCGCAGACCTTCTTTGATGAGTCGGAGGCAAAGCTGAAGGCCATAGACACAGATGCAGTGAAGGACTCTCCTTCAGTGGCTTTCTTTTCGGTGAATTCGAACGGGTCGGTCGTCGTGAGAAAGCCGGGAGACTACGTCACGAAGATGATAGAGACGGCCGGAGGGACTTATGCGCTTGACGGCATAACAGATGACGAAGACAATGCGCTTTCGACCATGAACATGCAGATGGAGGCGTTCTATGACAAAGCGGTCGATGCTGATATACTCATCTATAACAGCACGATCGAAGGCGGCCTCGGGAGCATAAGCGATCTGACGGCTCTTTCGGATGAGTTCAGTGACTTTGCCGCGGTGAAAAGCGGGAACGTCTGGTGTACGGACGCGAGCACCTTCCAGAAGACGACCGGAGCGGCCGACATGATAGTGGAGATGAACAGGATATTCGCCGGTGCCGCTGATGACAGCGGCATGGAGTACTTCCATAAACTGAAATAAGCTGAAATGAAAAAAAGAGTATGCATTACTTACATAATACTGGCGGCGCTGCTCATCGCGCTGGTGCTACTGAACATCCTTCTCGGAAGCTCGTCGCTTACGGCCGGGGAGGCTCTTCGCATACTCTTTACGCATGATACTGCCGGAAAGTTCGGCAGGATAGTATGGGACATCCGCATGCCGAGGATACTTGCCGCGCTCTTTCTCGGCGGAGCTCTTTCGGTGTCGGGCTTCCTGCTGCAGACCTTCTTCGCCAATCCTATAGCAGGACCGTACATTCTCGGGATCTCATCTGGATCAAAGCTCGTGGTCGCCTGTGCGATGGTTTTCGGCATGACTCACGGCATCATGCTCCACTCATTCACCATGATAATCTCGGCTTTCATCGGAGCTGTTGCTGTCACGGGAGCCATACTTCTGATCTCCGGAAAGGTGAGGAGCATGGCAGTGCTCATAGTCTGCGGAGTCATGGTCGGCTATATCTGCTCGGCGGTGACCGAGTTTCTCGTGACATTCGCCGATGATTCAAACATAGTGAATCTCCACAACTGGTCGATGGGAAGCTTCTCTGCAGTGAGCTGGGACAATGTCAGAGCCATCATCATCGTCGTGATGACAGCCGTGATACTTTCCTTCATGCTGTCCAAGCCGATGAGCGCCTTTCAGATGGGTGAGCAGTACGCAAAGAGCGTGGGGGTCGACATCAAAGCATTCAGAACATCACTGATAGTACTGTCGAGCGTGCTTTCGGCGACGGTCACGGCTTTTGCAGGCCCGATATCCTTTGTAGGCATCGCGGTGCCGCATATCATAAGATCTGTGACGGCGACATCGAAGCCGATAGTCATGATACCCCAGTGCTTCCTCGGCGGCGCTGTGTTCTGCCTCTTCTGCGACCTGCTGGCAAGGAATCTCTTTGCTCCTACGGAGATAAGCATAAGCACCATGACGGCCGTATTCGGCGCGCCGGTAGTGATAGCCATGCTTATCGGAAGGAAGGCGAGGTGACGCATGGACAGAAGCAGTGAGATCATCAGAACAGAGCATCTGGATTCCGGGTACGGTCGCAGGGTCGTAGTCGCGGATGCTGAGATATCCGTGAAACGGGGTGAGATACTCGTTCTCATCGGACCCAACGGAGCGGGAAAGTCCACGGTGCTCAGGACCATAGCCGGACAGCTGGAGGCCATCGCGGGTACGGTGTACATAGACGGAAGAGAGAGGTCTTCCCTTCAGGCGGCTGAGATCGCAAGGAAGCAGGCTTTGATGCTGACGGACAGAAAGCCGGCTGAGCGCATGACATGCGAGGAGGTCGTATCGCTCGGAAGATACCCGTATACAGGAAGGCTCGGGATCCTTTCGGAAGAGGATAAGCGCATAGTCAGAGACACGATGGAGCTCGTTCACGTCGGCGGACTTGCCGGCAGGGAGTACGACGCGATAAGCGACGGGCAGAGACAGAGGGTCCTGCTTGCCAGAGCCATATGCCAGGAGCCGGAGATAATGATACTCGACGAGCCCACGTCGTATCTCGACATACGTCACAAGCTCGAATTCATAGACCTGCTGAAGTCGCTGGTACGGGAAAGGAACATAGGAGTGATCATGTCCATGCACGAGCTCGAGCTCGCGTACATCACGGCAGACGAGATCCTGTGCATAGACGCAGACGGCGGCATTTGCATGTCCGGAAAGCCGGACGAAGTATTCAGCGACAGCAGGCTCAGCTCTCTTTACGGACTTGAAGAGGGAAGGCTGAGCGCACTTTACGCGGATTTTCTCGGAGGACTGGGATCGGATGGCTAAAGTCATAATGGTTCAGGGCACGATGTCCAATGCAGGCAAGAGCCTTATTGCAGCCGGACTGTGCCGCATATTCAGGCAGGACGGGTACAGGGCGGCCCCGTTCAAATCGCAGAACATGGCCCTCAATTCCTTCGCGACGAAGGAAGGCCTTGAGATGAGCAGGGCGCAGGCCGTCCAGGCGGAAGCTGCCGGCGTGGAGCCGCTGGTATGCATGAATCCGATACTCCTGAAGCCGACCGATGATCAGGGCTCGCAGGTGATAGTGAACGGAAAGTCCATAGGCAATATGAAGGCCCGCGACTACTTCAGCTTCAAGACTGAGCTGATCCCGGTCATAAAAGAAGCCTTCAGAAAGCTCGAGGACAGCTTCGACATAATAGTCATTGAAGGCGCGGGATCGCCCGCCGAGATCAACCTCAGAGAGAACGACATAGTCAACATGGGCCTTGCCGGGATGGTGGACGCTCCGGTGATCCTCGTAGGGGACATAGACAGGGGCGGTGTCTTCGCGCAGCTCCTCGGCACTCTGATGCTCCTTGAGGATGACGAAAAGGAAAGAGTGAAGGGTCTCATCATAAACAAGTTCAGGGGAGACGCCTCGCTTCTCGACAGCGGAATAGAGATGCTCGAAGAAAAATGCGGGGTCCCGGTCATCGGCACCGTCCCTTATGCGGACATAAAGGTCGAAGACGAGGATTCGCTCTCGGAGAGGCTGACGGCGGACAGAAGAGGCCTTGTGGACATAGCTGCCGTAAGGCTGCCGAAGATATCCAACTTCACTGACCTCGATGTGTTCGGGCAGTATCCGGACGTATCGGTGAGATATGTCAGCGAAGCTGAAGAGCTGCGGGGCGCCGACATGATAGTGATCCCCGGCTCGAAGAGCACGATCGCCGATCTTGAGTGGATGCGCGGACAGGGCCTTGCGGATGAGATCGTAAGACTGAGCGGAGAAGGAGTGCCGGTGTTCGGCATATGCGGAGGCTACCAGATGCTCGGAACGAAAGTGTCCGACCCGGAGGGAGTCGAAGGCGGAGGAGAAGTGAAAGGACTCGGACTGCTGCCTGTGTCGACCGTGCTTTCGGGAGTCAAGAAGACAGAGCAGTTCCGGGGGGATTTCTGTGACGCTGAGGGGATCTTTTCCGGTCTTTCGGGCCTCGGGATAGAAGGCTATGAGATACACGCCGGAAGGACATGCCGTGACAGCGGCCCGGGACGGTCTGTTTCCGGGTTTACATCCGGGGATACTGGAGTATGCTGCGGAAACATATACGGCACGTACATACACGGCATATTCGACAACAGCGGGATAGCAGGAACTGTGGTGAAGGCTCTGGCGGACAGGAAGGGCGCGGCGCTTTCCGTCTGCGATGAGCTGAGCCGCAGGGAATTCAGGGAGATGGAATACGACAGACTCGCGGACTTGCTGAGAGAACATCTCGACATGGACCGCATCTACTCCATGCTGAGGGAGGCTGCATTTTGATAAGCACAGACGCTTTCGACATAAATACGTATGAAGAGATACTGCACAGATGGGACAGGATCGCCAAGCCCCTGGGCAGCCTCGGGCGCTTCGAGGAGATGATCGCGCGCATCGGAGCCGTGCAGGGCACAGCCGATGTGGACATATCGAAGCGCGCCGTCATCATGATGTGCGCCGACAACGGCATCGTGGAGGAAGGCATAAGCCAGTCCGGCCAGGAGGTCACCCGATCCGTGGCGGAGTGGATGGGACGCGGCGAGAGCTCGGTCTGCCGTCTGGCGGCTGTCTGCAAAGCGGATACCATCCCTGTCGATGCGGGGATAAACATGGAAGGCTCGCCGCGCGGCGTGACAGACCGAAAGGTGATGAAGGGCACGAGGAACTTCAGAAAAGAGCCTGCCATGACAGGAGATGAGTGCATGCAGGCGATAAACGCCGGCATAGATACGGTCTGCGAATGCAGCATGGAAGGATACAGGCTGCTCGCGGCCGGCGAGATGGGCATAGGAAACACCACGACGAGCGCGGCACTTGCCTCGGCTCTGCTCGGTCTTGATGTCGATGAGGTGACCGGCAGGGGAGCCGGACTGAGCGATGACGGACTGAAGCGCAAGAAGATGATCATACGGGAGGCTCTTGACAGATACCGCCCTGACGGGGCGGACATGAGGAGCCCTGAATACACTATGGAGATGCTGGCTGCCGTGGGAGGCCTGGATATAGCCGGGATGGCAGGGGTTTTCATCGGAGGAGCCATTTACCGCATACCGGTGGTCATAGACGGTTTCATAAGCGCGGTCGCGGCACTGGTCGCCGAAAGGCTGGCGCCGGGATGCCGCAGCTATATGCTGGCGTCGCACTGCGGCAGGGAGCCCGGCATGAAAAAGGTGCTGGAAGAGCTGGGCCTTGAACCTGTCATAGATGCCGGGCTCGCCCTCGGAGAGGGCACCGGCGCCGTCATGCTCTTCCCTCTGCTCGATGCCGCTCTTGCTCTCTACAGGGACGGTCTTGTCTTCGACGACACGGAAGTGGGGCAGTATGAGCGCTTCGAAAATAAAGAAAGGAGCGCGGCGGAGTGACTGTTCTCATCATAGGATATCCTGAAAGCGGCAAGTCCGTGCTCGCCGAGAACATGGTCACGGAGATGGCCTCTCCGGGAGAACGCGTGTATCTGGCGACCATGATCCCCTGCGGCGATGAAGGAGCTTCCAGGATAGCAAGGCACAGGAAGATGCGTGAGGGCAAGGGCTTCGAAACGATAGAAGCCCCGTTCGACGTCGCGTCCGCCATGGAAGAAAAAGGAGGCTGCGCGGACAGGACCGTGCTTCTGGAATGCCTGTCCAACCTCGCTGCGAACGAGCTTTTCGAAAGGCATGAGAGCGCGGACGCCGCCGCGGATAAGATAGTCTCGGACATCGCCGGGCTGAAGGAACTCGTCCGCGATCTTGTGATCGTCAGCAATCACTATGAGATAAAAGAAGATTTCGATGAAGAGACAGTGATGTACGCGAAGACGCTCGATGCGGTAAACGGCAGGGTCAGTGCNNNAATACTCAGGAGCATTGCAGTCGCGTTCGCGCAATATTCGAGGATACCGGTGCCGCGCTTTGAGTGGAGAGAAGAGGACATGACATACAGCCTGTCCGCCTTTCCTCTGGTCGGAGCGGTGACCGCCGCGCTTTTCTGCGCAGCTTTTATGCTGTGCCGGCGCTTTGCGCTGCCTGATACGGCTGCCGCTCTGCTGCTGACCGCGGTCCCGCTCCTGGTAACAGGGGGCTTCCACGCCGACGGATTCATGGATGTCGCAGATGCGCTGAGTTCGTACCGGACGAAGGAAGAGAAACTGGCAATACTCAAGGACCCTCACATCGGAGCTTTCGCTGTCATAAGACTGGCGATATGCGGCCTTATATTCATCGCCTCGCTCATAACGCTGATCGCATCGGATGAGCCGCAGGGTCTCATCATGTGCACAGCCGCGTGCTTCGTGCTCGCCAGAAGCCTCAGCGCGGTATCCGTACTTACATTCAGGTCCGCGAGGAACGAGGGCATGCTTTATTACGAGGCGGCATCCGCAGCGAAAGGGCGGAGCATGAATCTGACGTTCAGCTTCCTGTGGGCGGCTCTCGCCTCAGCGGTGATGATATATTACGGAAAAACTGCCGGCATCGCCGGGATCGCCGCCGCGGTCCTGAGCTTTGTATGGTATAAATATAAGAGTTATAAGGAGTTCGGAGGCATCACCGGAGATACCGCCGGATACTTCGTCGTTATATGCGAGACGGCGGCCGCCGCGGCTGCGGCCCTGGCCGCTGTTCTGACCGCGGCATAGGGAGGAGATACAGCAATGCGGTGCTATCTTATAAGACACGGAATGACGGAAGGAAACACAAGACGCTGCTTCAACGGCTGCAGGACCGATGAGCCGCTGACTGAAGAAGGCAGGAATGCTCTGAAAGCGATAGAAGGCCTGCCTGAAGGAGCCGTGCTTTTCTCAAGCCCGATGAAGAGGGCGGTGGAGACCGCCGCTATCATGTTCCCTGACAAAGAGCCTGTGATCATAGATGATCTCAGAGAGATGGATTTCGGGGTATTCGAAGGGAAGAACCACAGCATGCTCGACGGCGATCCGGATTACCAGGCATGGCTCGACAGCGGCGGGCGCATGAGGACGCCCGGAGGCGAGAGCATCGCGGATGTGGTCGAAAGAAGCGTCAAAGCGCTTGCCCGTGCCGTATCGGAGGCGGGGGAGAGAGGCGCGGACACCGTCTGCATAGTAGCTCACGGAGGGCTGTTCATGGCCATGATGAGTGCCCTGACAGGCGAGGACGCGCTCAGATTCAATCCGCCAAACGGAGCGGGATATATCGTAGAACTGGAGACTGATGATGCGGGAAATGTCACTTCTGCAACTTCATATGATCGCTTTATCGGCGGGCTTCGTGATGGATCTGGCGGCTGGAGACCCCCGCAGTATACCCCATCCGGTAGTATGGATCGGTAAACTGATCGCCTTTCTTGACAGGAAACTCCTCGGAGATATCCCTGAGGACAAAAGCGATCCGGCGAAAAGAGACAGAGAGGCGGAGTTCCGGAAAGGCCTTCTTCTTGTACTGATCGTGATCATCGTGACAGCTGCTGTGACGGCGGCAGTAATGTATGCATCATACCGTTTATCTCCGCTTGCGGGAGTCATCGCCGAAGCGGTGCTGACATGCTTTCTGCTGGCGCAGACAAGCCTGAGAAGAGAGAGCATGAAGGTGTACCGCGAACTGAAGGAGGGCAGCCTCGAAGG
>CADBFL010000069.1 GCA_902793875.1 uncultured Eubacteriales bacterium
AAGGCGATACCGCCAGGCATATCGTCCTGTCGCTTCTTGACGGATCGGCGACGACCAGGTCTGTGGTCATGGGATCGAGTCCGCGCTCCACGCATTCGACCGAGGCATAAAAAGACTTCAGGTCGATGCATACATACGACCTTTCCCAGTCCCCGTATCCGAACTTTCTGTCTTTATCATATCTCATCCGTTCATCCGGCGGTATTCGACCGGCGTCATTCCCTCGGCGGCGGTGAAGTTCTTCGTGAAGTAGCTCTGCGAGCAGAACGCCAGCCTGTCAGCGATAGCAGCCACCGTGAGTTCGGTGTCCGTCAGCATGCGCTTTGCCTCGAGCATCCTCTCGTTCATGATGAACTCGCTCATGGTTATGCCCAGCTCTTCGCGGAATATGGCGGAAGCGTACGTCCTGCTGAGGCTGACATGATCGGCGACCTGCGCGAGCTCGATTTTTTCCGTCAGATGCTCCTCGATATATGTCATCATCTTCACGAGTCTCGGCGAGTACTTCTTCTCTCTGATGATGTATTTCATCTTGACCGCGTAGCTGTGCGCCATGCCGTGCACGAGGTCATAAAGGTCCGGCAGCGATACCGCATTGTCGAATTCCCTGATGAACTCATCTCTTATGTCGTAGGCGACCATGTCGAGGAGTCCCGCCTGTATGGATGCAAGACACATTTCGGCCGCGGCGCATACGGCTTCGTAGTACATCTTCTCCATCGCCTCGCTGTAGCTGCCGCACCTGTTGTAGAGCGCGGTCGGGTATTCGTAATTCTTCTGCGAAAGGGCGGCTATCGCTTCATCATCGCCCTTTGCGATCGCATCGAAATACAGCTTCTTGCGCGCGTACGGAAGATATATCTGATTGCGCCTCGTTCTGCTGAGGACCATGTTCGCCGTTCTGTTTTCGCTCATTTTCCGGTCCTTTCATAACTTAATTATATTATTCGCAATAATATTATAGCATCTTCGCCTTCTTATCAATACAATCGAGGTATGAAAAGTGTTGTTCATGCAGGCTGTCAGTTCAGCTCGAAAGAGCATGTTTGCGAATGACACACAAATAATGACTCTCCGGTCTACGGGGAGAGCCATTCGAAACTCGATATGAGATAGTGCTTTGAAGAAACGGCTATGCGCAGGTTGATGGGGTCAACTTGTTCAGAGTCGTTTTTTCATTGCGTCGAAAAAGGGAGGCAGCGCCTCCCTTCATTTCGATTGCTCATGAGCGTATCTATTTAATGTAGACCTCGCTGCCTTCCCTGCCGCATATCCAGCCGGAAGGTATCCTGATCCAGTTTCCGCTCACCTCGAGGCAAGTGACCTTCGTTCCCTTGTTCAGGACCGCGTAGGTTCCCTCCTGCGAGTGCTTTCTGGCATCAGCTGTCAGCTCGCTTCTCTTCTTCCATCTGTACGAGGTCGACGGCCCTGTCCTGACTCTGAGCATCACCTGCGTCGTATATGTGCTGCCGGCTTTGAACTTGCCCTTCGAAGAGGACGTTGACGAGCCTGAGCTTGAGCCTGAGCTCTTTTTGATCGATGACTTCGCCGTTGACGCGGTCGTCATGTAATTGGCAGAGATGCCTGTCAGATCCTTGTTCACGCTTCCCGCGGATGCGTCCGCGACCTTAAGAGGCACAAGCGCGTATCCGCCGTAGCGTCCGATGCCCTTTATGTATGCATAGGCCCTGCCTTTTCTGTTGTTCCTGATGTATCCGACCGTATAGTCGGTGCCTTCCTTCAGCAGAGTGCTGCCCCTGTATATCTTGAATTTCGGCTTCTTTGCGTCCTTGAGACTCAGGGTGTACCTTCCGCAGATCTTCGTAAGAGGCTTCGGGTTCACCTTCTTGTTTATGTACCAGAAGTTGGCGTCGATGTTCCCCTGATAGCCGAGGTAGGACAGCATGCCGTTGATCCTGGCGCTGCTGGAGTACTGCCACTTGCTGTATCTCATGCCGGACTGGCACGAGCTGTAATACTGGGCGCACCAGATATCCACATCGGACGCCAGGCAGCTCTTGTCGATATATGAGCTGTAGAAGCTCGTGCTGGCGTAGATTCCCGGAGTGTATCCGGCGGCCTTGACCGTATTGCAGAAAGCAACTGCGGCAGCCGTCGCGTTGGATCTGCTAAGCCCGTACATCCTGCCGAACACACCGCCCGCAAACTCGTAGTCCATGTAGAGCGGCAGCTGCAGGTCTTTAGGTCCGATGCCCAGGGCTTTGAGCCTGTTGATCGCGACCTGAGCCTCTTTCTTTCCCTCTGCGGCGTTCTTTGCCTGCGAGAAAGCATATGCGCCGACCATGACGCCGTTTGCCCTGGCCTTCTTGTACAGAGTCGCGAAATTGCTGTCGTTGTAGCACGACAGGTTCGTTCTCCCGTAGTACGTGCCCGTGACCTTCATGATCGCAAAATCGACTCCGGCTTTTTTCGCCTTCGCGAAATCACAGTTCTTCGACTGCCAGTCTGAGATATCCACGCCGTTGACGATAACGTTTCCGCTGAACCTTCCGTTATGGTAGTAAGTGGATCTGCCGGTATTGCTGAAAGGCGAACTGCCCGAAAAGTCCCCTCCGTAAGCCGGCCCGTCCAGCGCAGCCATGCCTGCCGTCATGCACAGCGTCAGCAGGCAGACGATCATCGTCCTTGCAAGATCCGATCTTCTTTTGCGGTTCTGGCTGTTCATAGCTCTCTCCCTTTTGTCCTTCCGTGTCATCTGCTGACCGGATTAGCTGTATTATATCAGAATGTTGCGACCTCAGGGTCGCAGGCTTCGGTTTTTTCGAGTTTCTTTATGTAGAGCACAGGCCCCTTCTCCTTGTAGGCTTCGGTATATTCGCAGCGCACCTTCGCCGTTATCTTTACCCAGTCGCCCACGCTCAGGTTCTCCGCTCCCGCATAGAAGGCCAGAAGGCCCGCGAACTGGATGTCTGCCTCGCAGCATGTCATCACATGTCTTCCGAACGCGAACTGTCCTTCCGGCAGCTCGTCCGAGAGAGCGACCCTCCCCTTTATGATGAAGGTCTTTCCGTCGTAGTCATCCTCGTTCTCGTTGATGTCCCTGTACCACTCCGCATACCATTCGTCATCGATGACGATCTGCGCTGCGTTCATGTCGTACGGCAGCGGGTCCTGGATGTCGTCAGGCTCGATATCGTCAGGTCCGTATTCGTAGATTATCAGAGACCTTCTGTTGGCAATCCTGACTTCCTTGTGGAAAGGCATCTTGTCGAAGCCCTTCTCGCAGCGGTTGAACACGACCATGTCCGCCGTCTGCATCTTGTTGAAGCACAGCTGGCGCATATTGGCGTTGAACATCATGAATGTCGCCGCATCGAAGAGAGCCATCTCCTGTGCTATCAGCCAGTTGGGCGGCATCGCGGCGAAGAGCTTCTGATTCTCCCACATGCCGTTCATCTCGACGACCACCCGATCGAAGCCCCCTTTTGCCTCCATCCTTCCGAGGTTCACATCGTTGAGCTCCGCTTCGCTTTTGATGCGCTCGACTCTCACCCCTGGTCCGACGAATTTTTCGGGTTCGTACTGCGCCTCGCCGTTCTCGCAGACCAGCAGCAGGGTCCTTCCGTCATCTCCGAACTCGTGGTGTTCGAGCGTTTCCTTTATGAATGTTGTCTTTCCCGCCCCGAGAAATCCCGTGAACAGGTATACCGGTTTTTCTGTCATTATCCTATGCGAGTCTGAAGAGTTCGCTGATCTTTTTCCTGTTGAGCCGTGTTCCGATCACCGCTACCATGCCGGTGGCCTCGGCGCTGGTGTCTCTGATCTCGCCCTCGCCCGGCACGTAGTCGAACTCGAGCCAGCCCCCGTCTGCATTCTCCACGATGCCCTTGGCTCTGAGCACCTCTCCGCATTCATCGAGGCTGTCGACGATCTCTTCAAGCTCTGCCCTTGTGTACTTGTTGCTGGTCTGAGCGCCTGCCTCCTCGAAGACCTCATCGGCATCGTGTCCGTGGTGGTGATGGTGGTGGTGATCGTGGCCGCAGCCGCACTCGTGGTCATGATGCTCGTGATCGTGATCATGATCGTGGTCATGCTCATGGTCGTGATCGTGGTCATGATGATCATGTTCGTGTTCGTGGTCATGATGATCGTGCCCGCAGCCGCACTCGTGATCATGCTCATGCTCGTGATCGTGATGATCATGATGGTGGTGATGGTGCTCATGCCCGTGATCGTGATCATGGTCATGCTCATGCTCATGCTCATGAGCTTCGAGCTCCTCGTAGGCCTCCTTTCTCAGCCTGTCGAGTTCGGCATTGACCGTTTTGTCCGATTCCATGATCTCGAGCATCTTTTTCCCGGAGAGCTGATCCCAGTCGGTAGTCACGATCTGGGCCGTCGGGTTCAGCTTTCTGATGTCCTTCACGATGCTGTCGAGCTCAGCGGCGCTCATCCCCTGCTGATGCGAGAGGAATATCGAGCTGGCGTTCTCGACCTGGTTCGAGAAGAACTCGCCGAAGTTCTCCATGTACATCCTGTATCTCTTGGCGTCCACCACAGTGGTGAAGCCGTTGAGCTCGATCTTTTCATTATCGAGGTCCTGGACCGCGATGATGACGTCCGAGAGCTTGCCTACGCCGGACGGCTCGATGAGTATCCTGTCCGGATCGTATTTCTCGACCACCTCATCGAGGGCCTTTCCGAAGTCTCCCACGAGGGTGCAGCATATGCAGCCCGCTACCATCTCGTTGATCTGAATGCCGGTCTCTCTCAGGAATCCCGTGTCCACGCCGATCTCGCCGAATTCGTTCTCGATCAGAACGATGTTCTTCGTGTCGTAGCCTTCGGAGATGAGTTTTCTGATGAGTGTCGTCTTGCCTGCTCCGAGAAATCCGGAGAAGATATCCACTTTTGCCATTTGCAGTCCTTCTTTCTTTTTACGGGGTTTTATGATCTGGACGCGCTCCTTTTGCACAGCGCATACTTCCCCGTGATTATACGCTTACAAGTATATTCAGTCACGTTTTCTTTGTACATTTATCTATATATTCTTTAATCGCATCCTAAACAGACTTTAATAGCTCCCGCTCCCTTGAATCGTCAACCCCGGAAAGGTACAATAGTCCACATGAAATTCCATATCGAGATGAACGAAAGAAGAGGCGAATTCCTGGTAGGACTGGCTCTCGCTCTGAGGGCGAGCTCGCTTCTCTTTGCCACGATCGCGATGCGCACCATGGGCCCTTACCTGACCATAGCGATAAGGTTCACGATAGCTTTCGTGATAATCGCTTTTCTGTTCAGGAAGAATATCACCAGGGTCGACGCAAGGACTCTGCTGCACTGCGCCCTGATAGGGATCACGTTCTTCTTTGCGATGCTCTTCGAGCTGATGGGCCTTAAGACGACCCCGTCATCGGTCACGGCATTCCTCGAGGGAATGGTGGTCGTCATGGTGCCGGCCATCACCTGCGTGGCGTACAGGAAGCTTCCTGACCGCCTGACAGTCATATCCGCTGTCCTTGCGGTGATCGGCGTGGGATTTCTTACCCTGAAGGGAGACCGCATAGGCTTCACGACGGGCGAACTTCTGGTCCTTCTGGGCACCTTCTGGTACTCGCTCTCAGTGCTGGTCACCGACACGGCCGCAAAGAACGATGACCTGCTGACGGTCTCGATATACCAGCTCCTCTTCATCGCTGTATTCGCATACATAGGCGCCTTTATCTTTGAAGAGATAAGGCTTCCGCAGTCCGGCACGGAGTGGGGCGCCGTGCTGGCGCTCGCTGTCATCTGCAGCTGCGTCGGATTCACCATACAGCCCTTCGGCCAGAAGTACACCACGCCTGAGCGCGCTGGCATTCTCGCGGTCTTCAATCCGCTTACCGCCGCTGTGCTCGGGGTCGTGTTCCTGCATGAAAAAATGACCCCGACCATGCTGTTTGGGTCATTTCTCATTCTGATATCCATACTGGCGCCCGCCTGGATACAGGACCGCGCTGCCAGGAAAAGATCTTCAGAAGCGGACGGGGACTGATGTCCTCAGGACGCTTTCCCGCCTTTTTCGAATTCCTCCCTGTGATCCAGGAAGATCTTAGCGAGCTGCGGGTCGAAGTGCTTTCCGGCGTCTTCCTCAATGATCCTGCAGGCCTGATCAGGCGTCATCGGTTTCTTGTAGCATCTCTCGGAAACGAGAGCGTCGTACACCTCCGCTATGGCCATTATCCTTGCGTTCAGCGGTATGTCCGCCCCTGAAAGCCCCTCGGGATATCCCGAGCCGTCCCACTTCTCATGATGGTACATGGCTATGTCCGATGCAAACTTCATCTGCTCTTCTCCCGCGATGCCGTCAAGTATCTCGCGCACGACTCTGCCTCCGGCGGATGCGTGCTTTTTCATTTCTTCGAACTCTTCGGGAGTGAGCCTGCCCGGTTTTCGCAGTATGCTGTCTGAAACGACTATCTTGCCCACATCGTGGAGCGGCGCAAACGCCTCCAGCAACGCGATGCAGTCATCTGTCAGCACATCCGCGTACACACCGTCCCTGCGTGCGCATTCCGCCAGCGTCCTGACATATTCGCTGGTGCGGGCAACATGCTCGCCCGTCTCGAGATCCCGGCTCTCGATCAGATTGGCAAGAGTGGAGACTATATGCTCGGAAATGCTTATTATCTTGCCCCGCTCCTCCTTGAGCGCGGTCTGCACATCCTGCTGTACGAGATCGTTGTAGTAGATGTAGCAGAGGCACGAGCAGGAATCCGACGCTTATGATATAGAATACTTCGTACAGGATGTAGAGTTCCCCGTGGAAGTACGTCCCCGTTTTATCGAAGTAGAAGATACGGCCGGACGGAGCCATCATTATCTCCAGAAGCACGTTCGCCGCAAAGAAAACGCTCGCGGGCCTGGCCACCTCCCCCATGCCCAGAGCTCCCGCGAAGAACACCGGTATGAGCGGTGTGAGCGAGAACTGCATCACGGTGATGACGGTCAGCGGCAGTACATACGCCGGGCCGCGCCCGTCGAACACCTCGGCCGCCCACTCGGCCGCCGCGCACAGCATAATCGTAATGAATGTGAGCAGATACCAGCGCTTCTGTTTCCACCTGAAGCCCGGATAGGTCACGACGTGGAGCGTCATCGCCAGCATCATAAGCTCTGTCAGCAGTATCGTTGCGGAATAAATCGTCATGTATCTTCGATCCTACGCCTTCGAGATTTCATTTCCCGTCAGACCAGAAAGCCGTCAGGTTTTGCGCCGTATTCGCTCAGCCTGTCAGCCGCGAACACGCCCTGGTCGGTGACGACGCCCGTCACCAGCTCCGGCGGCGTGATATCGAAGGCCGGATAGTATCCCTTCACCTCCTGGTTGGCGGTAGCTGTTCCCATCGCCTGCAGGACTTCCTTAGGATCCCTGAACTCTATCTTTACGCTGTCTATGGTCTGATGCCCGTGGTCCGGAGTTCCCGACACGTAATACGGTATCCCGTGGTACTTCGCGGCTATCGCTATCTGGTATGTTCCGACCTTGTTTACCACATGGCCGTCCACGCATATGACATCGGCAGCCGATGTGAAGAGGTCGATCCCCTCGTTCTTCATGACAGAGGCAGGCATGTTGTCGGTGATGACCGTAGTGTCGAATCCCATGTCATGGCATACCGTTGCGGTCAGCCGGGAGCCCTGGAAGAACGGCCTTGTCTCAGGGCAGAACAGCTTTATGTCCTTGCCCCGGAGCTTTGCTTCCCTGAGCATCATGCCGACTATGGTCTCGGCAAAGCACTGCGTCATTACAGCTCCGTGGTCCGGGAAAAGTTCTGCCAGATACTTTCCGGCAAGAGCCATGCCGGCATATCTCTCGTTGTTCTGTTCTATCGAGAATTCCTTTATCGCTTCGGAAACATCATCCGAACCTCTTGAAAATTCCTTCTTTGCAGCTTCTATGCAGGATTCCGTTATCTTTGTCATCCTCCAGGTCGTTGTCGGCCTGGCATGTGAGATCGTATACGCGGCATCTTCAAGATACTTCAGCTGCTCTGCCTCGCTTCTGCCCCTGCATTCCCAGGCGGCAAGAGCCATGCCCATCGAGGCCGCCATGTATGGGCCGGCGCTCTGAGTCACCATGTCCCTGATGGCCTCAGCCACCTCGCGGTGGGTCTGGCACTCGACCTTGACCACCTCGACCGGATATATGCGGCGGTCGAGTATCCGGACAGCGCCGGCCTCATACCACGCGATATATTCTCGAAGCGGAGCATCCATGCGAGCCCCTTGTCCTGTCTTTCCATTTCTGCTTTTCCTCTCCTCTGCTTTTCCGCTGTTCTGCTTTTCCGCTGTTCTTACCGGCCCTGTAATTGGAACCATTTCGGCGTCCGCGATCATTTGGTTCCAATTTCATCCTTCTTTCCGGCCTGTAATTGGAACCATTTCTACGTCCGCGCTCATTTGGTTCCAATTTCATCCTCAGGATCTGCCTTCAATTGGAACCATTTCGGCGTCCGCGCTCATTTGGTTCCAATTTCATCCTCCAGGTCAGAGCTGTATTGGTGCGTTTTTGAGGCAGACGCTCATTTCGCTCCAGTTTGAGCGCTGCCGGCCTGCCGTTTATGGTGCATTTTCGAGGCTGACGCTCATTTCGCTCCAGTTTTTCTTTCCAGGCCGGGGCGGAATTGGTGCATTTTTGAGGCAGGCGCTCATTTCGCTCCAATTATCTCGCCTGGCTCAGTCTGAAATTGGTGCATTTTCGGAGCAGGCGCTCATTTCGCTCCA
>CADBFL010000070.1:0-4852 GCA_902793875.1 uncultured Eubacteriales bacterium
GACTTTAAAAATCTACTTTAATACGTATTTAACGACCATCAGAAGCGGATTCACATCATACAGCACCTTGCCTATGCTGGTCATCTGAAGGGCGCTGAGAGTCGCCGGCACGTTTTCGGGATTCAGCAGCGCCGTGACCGGTATGAGAAGAGCGACGAATATCCACGCTATGAGAAGGCCTCTTACTCCTCCGAGCACAAAGCCGAGCATTCTGTCAGTGACTCCGATCACCGGCGAGGTTTCGCGGAAGCGCCTGATGAGGAATCTGATCACCGCTGTGAAAACGGCTGCAGCCAGCAGTATGAGAGCGAATCCGATGACGCTCACGGCTATCGCGGTCAGCTTCTGGGCAGCAGCGTCCGCAGCCCTGTCCGCCGCGCTGTCGAACATGCTTCCGACGGATTTGGAGAGCGAGTCCATATATGACCCCGGGTCGCCCGTCGAGTTCAGTGAATCGAGCGCGGCGTTCCCGCTGCCCGGGTCGGCCCCCTCTCCCCTGATAAGCACGAATATGTGCTCGTGCAGGGACCGGCTCATCTCGGTCTTCATGAGGAAGGCGGATATTTTATCGGAATAAAATATCCCGAGCCCGACGCCTGCTGCGATGCTCGCCAGTCTTATTATCGTATCGCCTATCCCTTTGACGGCTCCCCACAGGGCGGCCGCAAAGATGATGATGCATATGACTCCGTCTATTGCCCACCAGTCTGTAAACATACGGACATTCTACCACATTCGGGCCCGGTCTTACCTCTCATAAACAAATCTTATTTATGCTGCGGCGCCCGGACCGCAGCCGGCGCAGTCCCGTTTTGTTCGCGCATACATAAGCCTCCCCGGCGGCTTTGTTTTCCGCAACAAAAAACAATGTGAAATTTGTGTGGGGAAATAAGTCGTATTTCAGTAATTTCAAGGGTTTGACGGATTTTTAATTATTTGACGGGCTGCCCCCGCGGGTGCTATTATTAAATTACGTTAGAAAGCGGGGACGGGGCTTATTTTATTGACGCTTCCCGGACGCGCAAGCATATAAAAACAACGGAGGTATAAAAGCGATGGAAAAGAAAACCCCGCTCTATGACACCCATGTCAGGTACGGCGGCAAGATCGTCGAATTCGGCGGCTTCCTGCTCCCTGTACAGTACGAAGCCGGTGTCAAAGCAGAGCACATGGCTGTCAGGACCAAATGCGGACTCTTCGACGTCTCCCACATGGGCGAGATACTCGTGCAGGGACCTAAGGCAAAGGACTTCCTCAACCTGATCCTGACCAACGATTACACTGACCTTCAGCCGGGATTTGCAAGATATTCCCCGATGTGCAACGAGAACGGCGGCACCGTCGATGACCTCATTGTATACATGAAGGCAGAGAACGATTACTTCGTAGTCGTGAACGCGGCCAACACCGACAAGGACTTCGCGTGGATGTGCGATCATAAGATCGACGGAGTCGAGCTCAAAAACGTAAGCGATGAGTACGGCCAGGTAGCTCTCCAGGGGCCTCTCGCCGAGAAGATCCTGAAGAAGGTCGTGGATGAGAAATACATCCCTGCCGGCTACTACACATGCATCTTCGACGCAGACTTCAAGGGCATCCCTGTGATGATCTCCCGCACGGGCTACACAGGCGAGGACGGATTCGAGATCTACATGCCGGCCGCCAAGGCTCCGGACGTATGGGAAGCTCTGATGACTGCAGGCAAGGATGACGGACTCATCCCTTGCGCTCTCGGCGCCAGGGACACGCTGAGAATGGAAGCCGCGATGCCGCTTTACGGGCACGAGCTCAACGACGAGATCAGCCCTAAGACAGCAGGTCTCGGTTTCGCCGTCAAGATGGATAAGCCTGACTTCATCGGAAAGGCCGCGATCGAGGCGGACCAGCCGCTCAAGCACAGGAGAGTCGGACTCAAGGTCACGGGCCGCGGCATCCTCAGAGAGCATCTTGACGTCTACAGAGACGGCAAGGTCGTAGGACACACTACTTCCGGCACATTCCTGCCTTACCTCGGCAGCTCGTACGCGATGGCCATCGTCGAATCCGGCGCGAGAGAGATCGGAGCTCCGTGCCAGGTAGACGTAAGAGGCCGCATGGTCGACTGCGAGATGGTAGGACTGCCGTTCTACAAGAGAGAGAAGTAACGGAGGCGGACCCCTCCGGCTGAAACGTTATATCTTTAATCTTTTTTCTGTTTTTAAAAAGGAGATCAAAAATGTTTTATCCAAAAGAACTGAAGTACACGAAAGATG
The DNA here is from genome assembly GCA_902793875.1 of uncultured Eubacteriales bacterium. Lineage (GTDB taxonomy): Bacteria > Bacillota > Clostridia > Peptostreptococcales > Anaerovoracaceae > Crickella. Next base: position 2,253 of record CADBFL010000070.1, read on the forward strand.
ATGAATGGATCCGCTTCGAGGGCGATGAAGCTTATGTAGGCATCACCGACTACGCTCAGAGCGAGCTCGGCGACCTCGTATTCGTAAACCTCCCTGAGGTAGGCGACGAGGTAGTAGCGGGCGAGGCTTTCGGCGATGTCGAGTCCGTAAAGGCAGTTGCCGATGTAATGTGCCCTGTCACGGGCGTCGTTCTTGAGCTCAACGAGGAACTCCTCGACGACGCTTCGCTGATCAACAGCGATCCTTACGGCTCCTGGTTCATCAAGGTCGGCAGCATCACTGACAAAGAAGAACTCATGACATCTGAGGAGTATGACGCATACAGAGGATAATCATCTCCTCAGGGACAGTTATTTCCGCTGTTAAGTTAAGGAGGAATCAAATTGGGCACTTTCATTCCTAACACAAAGGAAGAGCAGCTAAAAATGCTCAACGAGATCGGATACAAGGATTTCGACGACCTCTTTAAAGTGATCCCCGAAGCGGCCAAGGTCAAAGGCGAGCTCGATCTTCCCGAAGGACTTTCCGAGATCGAAGTTGACCGCAAGGTCCGGGGCCTCGCAGACAAGAACGTCGTATTCCGTTCGATCTTCCGCGGCGCCGGCGCGTACAACCATTATGTACCGTCCGCAGTAGACGCGATCGCGGGCAAAGAAGAATTTGTTACGGCATACACACCTTACCAGGCTGAGATCAGCCAGGGCATCCTCCAGTCGATATTCGAGTATCAGACCATGATCGCCGAGATCACGGGCATGGATATCGCAAACGCCTCGATGTATGACGGCGCTTCCGCCGCCGCCGAGGCCTGCTGGATGTGCAAGGACAGAAAGCACAGCACCATTTATGTATCGGGAGCCATCGACGAGAGGATACTCACGGTCATCAACACTTACTCCTTCGGAAGAGAGAGCAAGGTCGTGGTCATCCCTGCAAAGGACGGCGTGACCGACAAGGACGCTCTGAAGAAAGCCCTCGCGGACGATCCTGAAGCATCCTGCTTCCTGATGCAGTATCCGAACTTCTACGGCATCATCGAGGACGCGGACGAGCTTTGCAGCATCACTCACGACGGAGGCGCGAAATTCATAATGTACTGCCATCCGCTCGCTCTCGGCGCTCTGAAGAGCCCGGGCGAAGTCGGAGCCGACATCGCGGTGGGCGAAGGTCAGCCTCTCGGACTCGGACTCGAGTTCGGCGGACCGTACCTCGGCTTCCTGTCGACGCGTCAGGAGTACATGCGCCAGATCCCGGGCAGACTCATCGGAGAGACCGTCGACACGAGAGGCGACAGAGGCTTCGTTCTGACCATCCAGGCCAGAGAGCAGCACATCCGCCGCGAGAAGGCAAGCTCCAACATCTGCTCGAACGAGGCGTGGTGCGCTCTGAGAGCCGGCATCTATCTGTCGACCATCGGCCCTGCGGGTTATGAGAAGGTCGCTGAGCTCTGCTCATCCAAGGCGCACTACATGGCCGACGAGCTCGAAAAGCTCGGCATGAAGCGCTGCTTCAAGGGCGAGTTCTGGAACGAATTCGCAACGACATGCCCTGACGCCGACAAGCTGCTTACAGCTCTTGAAAAGAAGGGCATACTCGGCGGACTCAAACTCTGCTGCGGCTGCTGCGATGCGGGATGCGACACAGACTGCATCCTCTGGTGCTGCACCGAGCTCAACACAAAAGAAGATATCGATGAAGTCATAGCTGTCGCAAAGGAGGTGTTCTAGGATGAAATTAGTATTCGAAAAGAGCATTCCGGGCAGAGGACAAGACATTTTCCCTGCATGCGATGTGCCTGTAAAGATGCCTGCGGCTCCGAAGCGCGAGAAGAAGGCTCATCTGCCTGAGATCTCCGAGAACGAGATGGGCAGACACTACACGGCTCTTGCCAAGAGAGCCCACGGAGTCAACGACGGATTCTATCCTCTCGGCTCCTGCACCATGAAGCATAACCCGAGGATCAACGAGAAGATGGCAGCCCTTCCGGGCTTTGCGAAGCTCCATCCGCTCCAGCCTGCTCACACAGTGACAGGAGCCAACGAGCTGATCGCGGATCTCGAGAAATTCCTCTGCGAGATCACGGGCATGGCGGGAGTGACATTCTCACCTGCCGCCGGAGCTCACGGCGAGTTCACCGGGCTTCTCCTGATCAAGGCTTATCACACGGACAGAGGCGACACAGAGCGCAACGAGATCATCGTTCCTGACGCCGCTCACGGCACCAACCCTGCCTCGGCTACGATGGCCGGCTACAAGACCATCGTCATCAAGTCGAACGAGAACGGCACGGTGGACATCGACGACCTCAAGGCCCACCTCGGTCCTAAGACTGCCGGCCTGATGCTGACCAACCCTAACACGGTAGGTCTCTTCGACCCTAACATCATGGAGATCACGAAGCTCGTCCACGAGGCAGGCGGACTCTGCTACTATGACGGAGCCAACCTGAACGCCGTTATCGGCATCGTGCGTCCTGCAGACATCGGATTCGACGTTATCCACATGAATCTGCACAAGACGTTCTCGACTCCTCACGGCGGCGGCGGTCCGGGAAGCGGCCCTTGCGCATACAAGGACTTCCTCGCTCCGTTCGCTCCGGG
>CADBFL010000070.1:4906-12961 GCA_902793875.1 uncultured Eubacteriales bacterium
CTGGCGCAGAACGCCGTGCTCAACGCCAACTACATGCAGGAGAAGCTCAAGGATATCTATCCGATCGCATTCGATACGACCTGCATGCACGAGTTCGTCATCGGTCTCGACCCGATCTACAGGAAGACGCACGTATCGGCTCTGGACGTAGCCAAGGCACTCCTCGACTACGGCATCCATCCGCCTACGATCTACTTCCCTCTGATCGTGCACGAGGCTCTGATGATCGAGCCTACCGAGACAGAGACGAAGGAGACTCTCGACGAAGCCATCACGGCGTTCAGAGAGATCTACGACAGGATCTTCAGCGCGCCTGAAAGCGTACAGCAGGCTCCTCAGACCACGCCGGTACTGAGGCTTGACGACACCAAGGCCGCGAGAGAACCTCATCTGAGATACGTCTTCGACTAGTCTCCTCATCACGGAAACAGAAAGGAAGGCCCCTGCGCATCACATCATGCGCAGGGGTCTTTTCAGTATGGTCTTTTCCGTACCAATAATATTGAAGATATTGCCCCCGATTATATGGTAAAATATCGTTAACCAAGTATTTTTTTGCGTACCGTAAAACAAGGAGAGGTTCCGGCATTGTCTGAGTATTTTTTACACTATGCTGAATCGAATATATGCTGCGCCGCGATATTCGGCATCATGCTTGCCCACGATCTCAGAAGCGTCGACAGGCAGGAGAAGCAGATCAAATTCGACCGCGTTCTTGCCGCGTTCATCGCTTATTTTATTTCAGACGTTTTCTGGGCGGCAGTCATTACCGGCACTATTCCTAAAACGATCTTCTCCGCCTCCCTGACCAATATTTCGAATCTCGTCCTGATGATCCTTATAACATACTGCTGGCTCAACTATGCCATGGCTGTGCTGCAGTCACCGAACCGGAACCGGCCTCTCAACAAATACGCGGTGCTCTTCCCGATGCTCATAAGCTTCATTGTCGTGATGATCATCTTCTTCATCGACCCGCTGATTCTCATCGACAAGGACCTCAATTCGACAGATCTTTACGATCTGTTCCAGGTCACCATACCTGACATCTACATCATCGCAGTGCTTATCTATGCTGTTAAAAAAGCCCGGTCTGTCGACTCTCCTTCCGAAAAGAGGACTTACCTTGCTCTCGGGATCGTCCCTGTCAGCATGATCCTGATCGGCGGGCTCCAGGCCTTTGTCATGCCGGAGAGTTCGATCTTCTGTCTGGGCTGCACCATAGTGATGGTGCTGTTTTACATCGAATCCATGGAGAGCCTGATATCGCTTGACCCTCTCACCGGGCTCAACAACCGCAGCCAGCTCCGCAGGTATGTTTCGCAGGACAATACTCTCTTCAGGGAGGGTCTCGATACTTACATGATGATGCTCGACATAAACGATTTCAAAAGGATCAACGATACATACGGCCACGCCGAAGGCGACCGCGCTCTGATCATAATGGCAAACGCCCTCAGGAGGTCCGTCAGCGCGATGGATTTCCACGCCTTCATCGCCAGATACGGCGGCGATGAGTTCACCATCATAGCTCACACAAACAGCAGCGCCGGCCTTGACGCTCTTGCCGAAACGATAAGGACCTCTCTCGAGGAGGAATGCGCGGCCGTGAAAGTACCGTATACCGTGACCACCGGCATAGGCTGGTCGAAGCTCTCGCGCGGGAGCGACAGCGTGGCGGACTGCATGAAGCGCGCCGACCGCATGCTCTATATCAACAAGAAAGAGATAAAGTCCGGCGAGGCGATACAGGCGTCCTGACAGCAGGCAGCAGAGGAACTCAGATGTCCCAGTATTTTATTTACTACACCGAATCTCAGATAGTATGCCTGATCATATTCAGCATCATACTTATCCACGACCTTTCGAGGATCGACCGCCAGGAGAAGCAGATCAGGTTCGACTACGCGCTGGTCTCCTTCATGCTGTACTTCATTTCGGATACCTGCTGGGCCGCCATAATATCCGGCGTCATCCCGAGGACAGCGCTCAGCGCGACCATAGCCAACTATTTCAACAACTTCTTCATGGCGCTGATCACCTACAACTGGTTCATGTACGTGCTGTCGGTAGAGAAAGTAGGCAAAAAGTACAGTCCGAAGCAGAAGCTCATGTTCGCGCTTCCTCTCATCGCTTCGGCTGTCGTATCCCTCGGTCTCTACGGACTCCGGCCTGATCTCATGTTCGGTCCGGATCTCAGCACCACAGCCATGTCGACCGTGATGCTTGTGCTGGTGCCTATCATATACATCGTCGCGATACTGATATATACTGTCAGGAAAGCTTTAGAAGCGAAGACCCGCGAGGAGCGGTCCACGCACATCCGGCTGGGAGCTCTGCCGCTTGCCATCGTGTTCGGAGGACTTCTTCAGGTGATAGTGCTTGAATCCGTTCCGATCTTCTGCTTCAGCTGTTCCATCATCATGATAATATTCTACATACAGTCGATAGAAAGCCAGGTCTCGCTGGACCCGCTGACAGGGCTCAACAACAGGGGCCAGCTGCAGCGCTATGTCCAGCAGAGCAGCACTCTCTTCAGGGAAGGCCTGAGGACCTACGTCGGAATGATCGACGTGAACGACTTCAAGAAGATAAACGACGGGCACGGTCACGCGGAAGGGGACAACGCTCTGGTAATGATCTCCGCTTCGCTGAGGCACGCCGCGGGCACGGCAGGTTTCCCTGTCTTCATCTCCAGATACGGCGGCGACGAATTCGTGCTCATCATGCACTGCAGTGACAGGAACGGACCCGAAGAGATGATCCGCTCGGTGCGCAGGAACATACAGGAAAGATCAGTGCAGGCCGGGCTGCCGTACAGGATCACCGTCGCCTATGGCTACGATGAGCTCAGCCGGCGCGGAGAGGAGTTCGCCGACTGCCTCAGGCGCGCTGATCACAACTCCTACCTGGACAAGAACAAACAAAAAGAGATAAAGAGATAAAGGGGTAACGGCATGAGGTATTCACTCAAAAGCAAAGCTATTGCGCTTATAATCGTCCTCGCGCTCCTTCTGAGCGCTCTGTCGATATTCGTCAGCGTCAGATTCGTCTCGGATATCATCCGTGACAACTACGAGACCGAATCCGCGCGGCTGTCGCAGACAGCGGCAAATGTCGTGGACGCGGAAGCTCTGGCGCGTCTGAAAGACGAGACAAAGAAGATCTATGATTCGATCCCGGCGGACGAAAGAGTATCCAGCGACGACTGGGGTTCGGACGCGTTCAACAAATATGTTTCGCATTTTGAAGCTCTTGCCGGAACCGACGACTATAAAAAGGTCCACAGCCAGCTGCGCCAGATACAGGACGCCAATGATGTGGACTGCATATATGCGGTTTTTGTGGATGCCGATACGGAAGCGTTCATCTATCTTGTGGACGCCGCAGAGGAAGATCCCTGCCCTATTGGATGCTTCGACCCTGTCTATGAGGAGAACAGGCGCGTGCTCGAAGATCCTTCCGTCGGTTTTCCGACTTACACCACCAATACGGAAGAGTACGGTTATCTCGCTACCACCGGGACTCCGGTATATGACAGCAACGGTGATGTCGCCGGCTATACCATGGTCGACATCTCCATGGACGATATAGCTGCATGGCAGCAGAAACTGACCTCCCGCCTCGTGGGACTCGAGCTCCTTGTGACGCTGCTCGTCATACTGGTCTCCGTCACGCTGGTGAACCGCGCCCTGGTCCGTCCGATCAATCAGCTCTCACGCGCGGCAAGGGAATACAGCAGCGACAAGGATCTGAGCGCGCACAATCACTTCTCAAGACTGGACATCCGCACCCATGACGAGATCGGAGATCTGACGGAATCCATGAAAGCGATGGAGCAGGATCTCAACGACAAGATCACAAGACTCTTCCATACGACAAACGAGCTCAGCGCCACCCGTCAGGAGGCGGACAGGATGAACGAGCTTGCTCTGATGGACGCTCTCACGGGAGTGCGGAACAAGCGGGCCTATGACAACGCCGTAGACGAGCTTGCAAAGTCTCTGGCTGCTGACAGCCTGCACTCCCGGGAGTTCGGTTTCGCGGTCATCGACCTCAACGGGCTGAAGCAGATCAACGACACATACGGCCACGAGAAGGGCGATATAGCCATAAAGGAGCTGTGCAGCATCGTATGCAGCGTCTTCTCGCACTCTCCTGTCTACCGCATAGGAGGCGACGAATTTGCCGTCATCCTGAAGGGGCAGGATCTTCAGAACATCGATAAGCTGGTGGACCGCCTGGGCAGCGATCTCGGAAAGATAAGCAGCGATGACAGCCGGCAGCCGTGGGAGAGAGTCTCTGCCGCCATCGGATATGCCATCTATGACGCGGAGCGCGATGAATCGACCGGCAACATCTTCCGCAGGGCAGACCGCGCGATGTACATGCGCAAGCAGGAGATGAAAGGCGAAAAGGACCGCTGATCTGAAGCCCCGGCACTGCCATTCACAAATTGAAAAGCTCACCCGCGCCGGGTGAGCTTTTGTGATGCTTTATATGTCATTGCAGCCGCTTCAGCAGGCAGCCTGTCCTCTCCTACAGGCGGGCAGCCTCCATTATAGCCTCTGCGAAGGACGGATGAGGATGGATGATGTTGGCTACTTCTTCGAGCATCATGCCTCTTCCTATCGCTACCGAGAGCTCTCCGATCAGATCGGATGCTCTTCCGCAAAGCAGGTGCGCTCCGATGATAACATGGTCATCGGCTCTGGCCACGAGCTTGACGAAGCCTCTGTCGAGTCCGGCGATAACGGTCTTTCCGTTCGCCGACATAGGGTACTTCTTCGTTACCACATCGACGCCTGCCGCCTTGGCCTCTTCGGCTGTCATTCCCACTACCGCGATCTCAGGGTCTGTATAGATGCAGCTCGGCACTGTGCCCATGTTGATCGTTGCCTTGCAGCCGTTCATCATGGCTACTGCATTGCGCCCTTCGGCCGATGCCACGTGAGCGAGCTGGATGCCGCCGATGCAGTCGCCGATGGCGTAGATGCCCTTGACCGGAGTCTCATAATTGTCGTCCACCTTGATGAATCCCTTCTCATCCGCAAGATCAGGATGAGCCTTCAGGAGGTCATCGCTGAATACTCCTGCGGTGTTAGGCCTTCTGCCGACGCACATCAGGACCTTGTCGGCCTTTACGGCCAGCTCTTCGCCCTTCTTATTTTTGAGAGTGACCACGAGCTTGTCGCCGTCCTTTTCTATCTTCTGTACAGGCGATGCCACATGCACATCGACGCCCTTCTTTTCGAGCGTCATCTTGATGCTGCGTCCGATCTCCTTGTCGATCACGGGAAGGAGCCTGTCGAGTCCCTCGATGACAGTCACGTGGTCTCCGAGGTCCGCGTAGATAGTCGCGAACTCGATTCCGATGACGCCTCCGCCGATGATGACGAATTCAGGAATCTCTTCTCCGCCCATCTCGATCAGCTCGGTGCTGTCGATGACTCCCGGCAGATCGTGTCCCGGGATAGGAGGCATGAACGGCTTTGAACCTGTTGCTACCAGGATCTTTTCGGCGGTGATCTCCATGCCGTCGACCATGACGGTGTGCTCTCCGATGATCATGGCCTGACCTCTTACCAGATCGATCTTTTTCTTGATCAGCAGTCCCGTGATGCCGTTTCTGAGGGTATCGAGGACCTCGTCCTTGCGCTCTCCGATGCGCCTGCGGTTGGCCCTGAGCCCTTCGACTTCGACGCCTACCTCAGCTCCGTTTTTCGCGTCTCTGAATACATCAGAGGAATGCATCAGAGCCTTCGTAGGGATGCAGCCGCGGTTGAGGCAGGTGCCGCCAACGCTGTCCTTCTCGACGATGGCAACACTCATACCGAGTTCATGGGCATAAAAGGCAGCCTCGTATCCGCCCGGACCCGCTCCGATTATCAGAAGATCATATTTGTAGTCACTCATCTCAGTACCTCTCTTTGCTGGTATAAAATGCTTCCGTTAATAATATATCACACTTTGGTCCGCCCGCTGTGTTCACAGTGTGAGTTCCTTATAAAATACACGCATCAGACGGAATCCGCTATGCACTGCAGCAGCTCGCGTGCGCTTTCAGGGGCGCCTTCAGGCAGCTCAAGGGCGCATATCGAAGCCGCGTCGTACCTGCACCCTCTGAGAAGGCCTTCTATCGTTCCGAAGACTTCCGTCTCGAGAGAATCGGAATAGATCCTGCAGTCCTTTATGTATTCGCCTTTCATGGAAAGCTGCACCTGGGCTTCGCCCCATCCGAACCTGTGAACGAGCTCCTTCTCGAAGGGGATCCTGGTGCCGAGGCGCCACTCCTCAGACGCGTACTTATCCATGAGCTCCTGCGGGACTTTTGGAAGACCGGCGTATTCCGCCGCGGATCCGTACTCCTCCTCTGCCACTTCGATCATCGCATCCTGCATCGCCCGCACGAGATCCGGGAGCGCCGCGCCCGAAAGAGGACCGGTAAAATGCTCCCTGAGATTGGTCACCCGCGACCTTACGGATTCGACGCCCTTGGACCTGAGCTTCGACTCCGGCACATTGAGATACTTCGTGAGGTCGTCGCTCTTCACGTCGATCATTATGGTCCCGTGATGGTAGTTGTACGAATGCGACGAGTAGTACGCGTGGCCCGAGAACTTCCTGCCGTCGACCGTCAGGTCGTTCCTTCCGGTCTTTTCCGCATCGATCCCGAGCTTGCGGCAGGCCCGGAGTATGACCTCCGTCTGTCGGGATATGTCGAAGAGCCCGTCTCTTGCGATGAAGGTGAAGTTGAGGTTTCCCATGTCGTGGTAGACCGCGCCTCCTCCGGACATCCTCCGGGCGAGAAATATCCCGTCGCGCTTGATGGCCTCGACGCTGCACTCGCGCCACGGATTCTGGTTCCTTCCGATGACGACGGTATGCGCGTTCTGCCACAAAAAGAGGGTCATAACGCCCTCTTCAGCTGTCATCGTGAGATATTCCTCCGTCGCGAGATTGACGTAGGGATCCGTGTTATCCGTTCTTATTACTCTGAGTCCGCCCTGTTTCATGTTCAGATTGTAGCAAAAAAACCGCCGCCTTTACAGCGGCAGTTCAAGTCTGTTTTCCTATTTCATAAGTATGTTGGCGATCTTGATCACATCGCCGACGTCCACGTTCTCGAGCAGGCTTCCGACTACGCCGGACATATCGTTCGAGCTGCTCTTTGCGGTCTCCTTCTTTGCCTCCTTGCCCATCTGGGACATCAGAAGCGGAGCGAGTATGGCCATGATCTTGAGGATGGTCTTGGTGTCGAGTCCGCTGCTCTTCTTTGCCTTCGCCGCGACTTCCTCAGTCGATTTGCCGAGCAGATGATTCACGATCTTGGCGCCGTCTTCGGTATCTACGTTCTTGATGAACTTCTTTACATCCTTAGGATCGTTCTTACCGTGATCGTTCAGGGCCTGGAAGAACCCCTCCTGAGTGTCCTTGCCCTTTGCCTGGCCCTGCATTCCCTTGATCAGAAGAGGCAGCACGACGTTTACGACTTTACCGGCATCACTCTGCGAAATGCCTGTCATCTGGCTTACCTGTTCAAGAGCTCCCGCCTTGACCGCAGCTTCAATTACTTTTCCCATATCCATATGCATCGTCCTCCTTGAACTCTTTTCTGCGCTTCAGACGCAGTTATCCGCTCTTTTTCGTACATTGAAATTTTACCCGCTTGACGCCTTTCGTGTCAACTGACAGCGCCTCTTCGGTCCGGCGGACTATGCGGTCTTCACTCCGCACTCGCGCTCCATGATCTTGGCAAATGACCTTATGCAGCAGTGCACTATGCCCGTGCAGTATGTCTTGCGCTCCGGATCCGTGAACTCGTAGTCCGCGATCAGTTCAGGGCAAATGCTGCTGACGTATTCCTTCGCCACATCCTCGTTGAGCTCTCTCACGAGATCGATGCACTTTCTGAACGCGGGATCGCCCTTGACCGTGCGTCCGAACACCTTGCCCAGGCACATCGTCGCGCCCGCTACCGCTCCGCACACGTTGCCGCCGTCGCCGAATCCGTAAGGGAATCCGGTCGAGAGAGCGATGGCTTCTTCGCCTATG
>CADBFL010000071.1 GCA_902793875.1 uncultured Eubacteriales bacterium
GCCCTCTTCATCCACTCTCAGGATGATGAACTGGCCCGGCTTTGCCTTGCGCGCCACCAGCGGAGCTTCGATCTCCAGCTGCGTGACCGTAGGCCTCAGGGCCTTTCTTCTTACTATTTTATACATCTGAACCTCTTTCCTCCCCGATACAGCCGGCTCCGCCGGCCTTCGTCTCTGCAAATTATTTTTCGCATGTATTATTGTATCACCCGCCCGCGCGCTCAACAAGACGGGCTCTGGTCCTCCGGAATATCCGGGATGAATTCCACATAAAGCTGGTCGAATTCGTCCTGAAGCTCCGCCGTGACCCTGCTGCGCAGTTCTTTCAGGTGACCGATATCTATCATCCGGGTGTCTTCTGTCCCCCCGCCGTGACCCTGCTGCGCAGTTCTTTCAGGTGACCGATATCTATCATCCGGGTGTCTTCTGTCCCCTTCAGATATACTTCTATCCAGGTCTTGCGCCCCGTCTGTATAACATCGGTAAAGGACGCTTCGTAAGGGAATCCCTCAAGAGCGTCGTTCACGACCCTGTGCACCTTGTCCATGACCTCCTCCGGAGGGGAGAACAGCATCATCTGTCTGAATCCCCTGATGAGCTCCTTTACCGGTTCGCCGATGAGGAAGAGTGACATTATTAAGGCCACGCCGGAGTCTATGTACGGGGTCAGCGGTCTGAGGATCGTGTCCCCGAGGAAGAACTGCGCCAGGAAGGCCGCCGCGACGCCGCAGCTCCCGATTATATCCGTCTTCCACATGTATATTTCGGCGTGGATGGTGGGCGATTCGTATTTCCTGCTCATGTGGAGCAGAAAGAAATACATTATGATGCTCGCGGCAGCGATGCAGAGCTCGAACACCGCGATCGCGCCGGAGCTGACCTTATGCCCTCCGCTGAGGATGACGCGCACATTCTCGACCATCATCACGATGGTCAGCGTCAGCAGCGCCATGTACTTTATGATGAGGAAAAGGGATTCGACCTGGGCGTACCCGTACGGGTGCCTCTCGCTCACCGGGCGGTAGAGCAGCGGAACGAGGACCAGGAAAGGTCCCATCATGATGAGTTCAGCGGAATCAAAAAGCGCGTCCATCAGGACCGTATGTGAACGGAGGATGAACGCCGCAACAAGCTCCGCGAGCGACAGCACGCAGCTCATCACAAAGGATATGCGCAGTATTCGTTTTTCAAGCTGTTCCCGTGTCGAATCCATTTTTACAGTCATTGTCTACAGCGGCTGCAAATCACCTGTCTCAGGCCTGAAGCCCTTGTTGATCACCATCTGCCCGCTGTCAGCCATTAAAGATCGTCTGGATCTGCTGCCTGCCGCCAGGCGCCCGGGCCGGTCAGCGGGTGCTTATCTCCACTCCGTTCACGCTCACGCTCTCTCCCGCAGGCACGAGGATGTAGGTCACTCCGTCTATTGTCTTTGTCTTTATCCTCATCGCGGTCTCGGGATCGGTCGTGATCTTCGTCTCCGGAGTCCTGACTTCAAAGGATCTCTTCTGTATGAGGTTTCCGAGATCCAGAGATGTTGCCCCGTCAAAACGCTGCTCCGCCGATTCGCCGAATTTCCTTATCTTCTCGTCGGATACTCCCTTGTCTGAAAGGAAGGCTTCGATGTCCCCGATGTAGACTTCAGCTATCCCGGAAGGATCTTCTTCGCGCAGCTCTTCGGCCCTTGCCGAAAGCTTTCCCTGAAGCGACGTCACGACATCCAGGCTGCACTCCTTTCCGAGCGTCTCGGAGAGAGTGGCGTTGAAGGTCTCCTTCTGGACGTCCGCAGGCATGGGCGGCTTGTCTATGGTAAATAAAGATGTGATCAGCTCGCCGTGGTTCACGGCCGTACTCTTCGTATAGTACTGCACCTGATATATGTCTGCGCTGCCCTCATCCAGAGCCGGGAAAACGAAGCCGATGACCGGCGGGGCAAGAAGGGTCCCCGTCGATATGCCTCTGAACTCCTGCTGCCCCGGCAGGTACTGAAGAGCAGCCTTCGATGTCTTTACCGGACAGATCGCGCAGATGAAGTACTCGAACTGATCGTTCGACTCTTCGGACCACTCCTCGTTCTTTACATCCCTGCTTCTGAGGTCATATGTGTCCGCCGCGAGTATGATCACGTAGCTGTCGCCGTCCATGTCGATGGATGCCATGATCCTCTGATACAGCAGCTCTCTCATGTTCTCATCCCTGAGCTGAGAGCTTTTGAGCGCCATGAGGAGCCTGTGCTCATCGCTGTTTTCCACCTTGTCTGAAGGGATCTCCAGCGTTATCTGGTTTCTCCCCGCCTTGCCCGACAGCACCTTTTTGAGGACTGCGGCATACATCTCGCGCTCCTCGGACTTCATGTCGAGCACCGGTATCTCCATCGTCGTTACGATCTCTCCGGCGGCATTGACGTAGCATCCGTATATGCTCCTGAAATTGTTCAGGGTCGGTTCTATTCTCTTTCTAATCCTTCTTATCTCTTCTGCTCTCATCGTTTCTCTGTTATCTGCCCTCTTTGAAGGCCCTGATGCGTTTTGCCGCGTTGTCTTTGATGTTGTTGTAGTAATATGCGTAATCGCTGTCGTGCCTGCCGGCCTGCCGGTAGAACGGCACGAATACGTTTGCCGAATCCTCGAATACGCTTGCGTGCGCCTCGTATTCACCCGGCAGAAGCTCCAGCATCTCAGGCTCGTCGATAGCCGCGTAGTCGGCTGCGCCTTCCTCCACACTCGATCTGACATACCCCGTACCGCAGATGTAGATCGCATCGACATCTCTGGTGATCTCCGGGATCCTGTACCAGCGGTCTTTGCGTGAATAGTCGGTCTTTTTCTCCGCACCCATTGTGTTTACCTCGTTTCCTTCGTTCTTATTTTTGCCCTGACCATTTTATCACATAGTACAGGCTGCAGGGCCGTAGACGATCACTCACAGACCTTTATAACTGTAAACCGGCCGTATGATCTTATCGATCTCCACCGTGTCCCGGATCGCCTGTGCGATAAAGTCCATTGTTTTATATGCTGCCGGAGCCTCGTCCAGATTGCTGTCCGCCACGGTAGTGGTGTACACCCCCTGCATGGACTTTCTGTACTGCTCCATGGTCAGTTTTCTCTTCGCATCTGTACGGCTGAAGAGCCGTCCTCCCCCGTGAGGCGCCGAATAATTCCAGTCCGGATCGCCTTTGCCCGTTCCCAGGATACAGCCCTCACCGGCATTCACGGGGATTATCACCCGCTGGCCCTCATGCGCCGCTATGGCGCCGTGGCGGACGATACCATCGCTTTCATCCGTGCAGTGATGACAGATATCCAGATAGTCTGCGATCTCCCATCCCATTCCGCGGACGATATGGTCGATGATATAGCGCCGGTTGACCCGGCATACGTCCTCGAAGACCTTCATGTCGTGCAGGTAGTCGTCCCTCTCCCTGCCGTAGAGACAGGTTTCTTCCATGCCGGCCTCCCTTGCGGTCCTGCCTGTCCCGGCCAGGACCATATCGAGGTAATGGTTCACCACCGGCCGCGAGAGGCCTCCGAGACCGTTGTGGACCACCAGATACAGCCGGCCGTCATCATCGGAATCCAGCTCTATGAAGTGGTTCCCGCCGCCCAGAGCGCCCAGGGACACAGGCCATTCATAATGACTGCTGACATGTCCGTAGCAGCGCAGCACACTGAAATCGTATTCGTAAGCCGGTTCGACATACCCGTCACCGGCACCGGCCGGGATCTCGTGGCACAGGCTGTCAAGCTTTTGCATATCGACAGGCACGCCGCTTTTAAGATCGAGCCCGGCGCAGGCTACGCCGCATCCGGAGCCGTACTCCAGCTTAAGGATCACCGGTTCCTGCGACAGCATGGTGAAGCCGGTGAGCGATCCGTCACCGTTGGCGTGGACGTCAGGCATGATGCGGATGTGTCTGTCCCTCATCAGCGCGCTGTCGCATATCCGTCTGAGATCCCTTTCCGTGACATCATCGAGGCAGTCTGTAAAACACAGCGCTTCCGCCTCTCTGCCCCTGATCGTGCTCCTTGCAGGCATATCAGTCTCCTCCCCGCTTCTGATTGTAACACTTCCGGCAGCATGATTACCAAGTTTTGCAAAGAAACGGTCCCTGCTGTTATGATAATCTGCGAAGGAGACATAACTATGAACTACCCTGCCATGCCCGGGCCGCCTGCCGGATATCATCTTGCAGAAGCGGTATTTGCCACATATGACCTGGATCTGCCGGTGCTCATACGGCTTCTGGACGGCGAAGACCCGTCGAAGTATACGATCATACGGGGCGGCGGAGAATTCCTGGATCTGCCTGAGGATGACCCGCGCCGGGCCGCATGGCATGAACGTATCATCACTGCGGTCTTTCCGGAGGAGGACGGACGCCCCGCCTCTTATGTCCACGGAAAGTTCCGGCTGCTGTCATACGAAGCGGAAGATCACGGGGCGCAGCGCTACCATCTGACCGTGCACAGCGCGAACCTGTCCGCCTATGACAATCTGGAGGCCGGCGTCCGTTTTACCGGAGAGGAATCCATGACGCCGCAGCCGAAAACAGAACCCCTGCGGGCATATCTTGACCGCATTTACCGTCTGGCCGGGTCCCGGCCTGAACAGCTGCGCATCCTGTCGGACCGGCTCCGGACAGTACGTTTTTCTCCGGTCCACGCCGGCGCAGGAGAAATGCTTCCGGGAGAGGATGCTCCCGAAGGATGGTCTTCCGACGGATCCGCCCGGGACTGGGAGCTGCTGGCTCCGGGCTGCGGATCGGACGGAGATTTTCTGCTCGAGCCCTACGATGAGCTGCTGGTGATGGCGCCGTTTCTCAGCCGGACCATGCTTCGCCGTATCCTGGCGTCACGCCGGAGCAGCGAAAGCCGTTTTGTTCTGCTGACCCACCCTTCTTCCATGGCGGACTATCTGTCGCGTTTTTCCTGTAATGATCCCGCGGCTCTCCCGGAAGAACTGGAGCGCATTATCTATATCACTTCAGAAGATTCTCCGGACGTCTCCCGCTCCGGAGGAAAAGTCTTCGTCCACGCAAAATTATATCTGCGGCGCTGCGGTTCCCGCTGGGATCTCTGGTGCGGATCCATGAATCCGACGGATCAGTCGATGCACGGCAATATGGAGATGATGGCGCATCTCACTGATCCTTCCGGCGTCACCTCCATCGAAGGCTTCCTTGCTCCGGTCCTGGGAAAAACGGAGGATCAGGTCCGGCTGCAGCTGGAACCGGATCCTGCATCATGCAACGAGTTCCGCGGCGGAGACGGCGGATTTCAGCCCGGCGACTCCCCGGTCTTCCTGGATGCCGCGCGCAGGCGGACCCGCATGGCCTGCCTGCTTCACATACTGCATTCGAAGTCATACTCCCCGCGCGATGTCCTGCGGCTGATCTGCTATTATCTGTCCGGGACCTGCGTGCGTGACCTGATGCTCATGATCCGCGGCGATAAAATGCCCGCAGTACCGGAGCGGCGTATGATCCGGGACAGGGGCAAGGACCGCGAGCTCTATCTTCTGCCTCTAGGGGACAGGGCTCTTCTGGGCCTGATCAATTTCGCTCTTCACCGCTTTGACGACAGGTTCAGCGAACAGCTCTATTCCCATATCCGCGGGAGGGCCTCCGCCTATGCTCTGAGCGTTATACGCGAGCGGGAGGATTTCAGGGATCTGCACATCTTCAGGACGGATATCAGCCGTTATGACTACACGATGGACGCCGGCATCCTGTCGGGATGCATACGCGGGTTCTTTCCGGACGACCCCTCCCTCTGCGCGTTTTTTGACCGCATATCATACCGCCGCCTGTATACGCAGAACGGCGAGACCTTCGATGACGGCCCTGCGGTCCTGACGGGCAGCGCGCTCTGCGGGTTCTGTGAGAACGTTTATCTGAGAGAATTCGATTTTCGCATGTCGGAAAAAGCCTCTTTTTACGCCCGCTGCGCGGATGATATCCTGATCGGAGCGAGGACCCGCGAAGAGCTGCTTGAGCTGATCGAAGAGGTCCGCAGGACGATGGATGAAAAGAAGCTCCGTCTCAGCGAAAAGAAAAGTCTGATCATAGAGCCCGGAGCGGAATTCAGCTATCTCGGCTGGAAGGTCTGCAACGGAGAGATCGACTTCACGGATGAAGCGCTGTCCCGGCTCGAAAAGATCATCCGCCGGGAAACGATACGCGCTTTGCGCCAGTACAGTCAGCATGACGTCGATCCTCTCTTCCGCATCCCCCGCGCGATACAGCGCGCCGGGATCGTGAGAGAACGCGCAGGCCTGGATGATTCGTTCCGGATAGTCTCCCGTACGGACGGACTGAAAAAGATAGATCACATGCTGTGCGATATGATCCGGATCATCGTCACCGGAAAGAAAAGCAACGCCAGATACCGGCTCTCATACGATGTTATCAGAAAATGGGGATACCGCAGCCTGGTGGGGGACTACCACCGCCGTATACGCTCCGGCAGATACAATAAATGAGCCGGACAGATCTCACATCTGTCCGGTCCTTTACATACAGTTTCCGTTCGCCCGCATTCCGATCAGGAGTCCGTATACGAACCCCACTTCCAGATGACGGTGTAGCCGCCGGCGACCTTAGCCAGCTCCTCCTCACTGAGATCTTTCGTCTTATCGATCTGCTCCTTGAGTCTGGCCGCTCCTTTATCTGAGATCTCAAAGCCGCTTTCTTTTACGAATGCGGCGATCTCTTCCGCCGATCCCAGCTTAGCCATCTGTTTTATCATATCCGGCGTGATGTCTTTTAACTGAAGTTTTGCCATGATACCCTCCCTGTCTCATGATTCTTTTGATAAAAGAGGAGAAACATCGTTAGCGCAAATGCGAGGTTTCTGCCGCCGCCGTCTGCCTGGCGCGGTCTCCCGTGAAGCGGCGTCAGCCTTCGCTGACAGACGTGCAGCAGCTGCACATTCTCCTCTTTGTGGATATTCTAATGCCGTCGGCCCCTAATGTCCAGCCTCAGGCGCGGCCTGCGAAAGCAGGCCCCCTTCACGGGCAGCGGCGGATCGCTGTTTCCAGACAGTGATACGCCTCCGCCAGCGTGTCTTTCATGAAAGGCACGAACAGGTCATCCTCAAGAGGCTTCATGCCGTAGCATATCCCGGATGCCCGTATGATGTGAAAAAAGTGCTCATTGCTGTGGCGCAGTTTCAATATGCAGTCCCACGGAGTATAGACCGCGCAGGAATAGCCCGCCTGCTGCAGCAGATATTGTCCGATCAGGACGCTCAGCCGTCCGTTTCCGTCCAGCATGGGATGGATACAGGCAAACTCCAGAAGGAACCGGCATATGTCATCCAGCCTGGCATCGGCATCTTTATCGCTGCCGGGGTCCCCGCAGACCGCCTCCGGCCTTTCACCCAGATACCTGTATTTCCCGCACAGCGCTTCCATGGCGGACGGCGTCTCCTCCCATGTCGCGGGGATATAGAAGCTGTCCATGCACTTCACATGACAGTTGCGCGGTTTCCATCCCCGACACTCCGCCTCTGTATCCTCCGTAAGCGCTCTGTATACCGAAAGAATGAGCTCCGTGTCCAGCGGCAGATCTTCTGCATCACGGATCAGCCGGAAAGCGTTCATCTCGTTCAGTGCGGGTTCGTAATGTGTCGCCGCATACAGCTGCACAAGATGTATGCCCTCGCGGAACTCCTCCGGCAGCTCCTGCCGGAGCTTTTTATCCAGCGCCATCAGTTCCGTTGCTGTCGTCATCGCCTTTCTCCCTGTTTCCTGCCGGCACTTCTGTCTTCATGCTATACGATTTTATCACAGAGGAGGAGACATGCAGCGGAAAAGCTGTTGTTTTGCTGTTTTGCTTTTATGCTTTTCCGATTTTTCCGCCGGCCCGTGTGTGATAAACTGATATCGTAATCGACAGACAGTTACACTGTAAAACTTTTACATAGATAAAGGTATGGGAAGAGCGATGAAAAAGTGTCTTAGTATCATGATGCTCGCAGCGATGCTGTGTGTGTGCGCTGCCGCAGCAGGTACTCCCGCATATGCGGAAGCTGATTTTGACTCGTGGGGGCTCGCGGCTCCGCCCAGCGATGATACGAAAAATGTCACCCTGAAGAGCAAGTCGGCTCCCGTCAGCGAGATCACTCCGGTCGATACGGAATTCATGTCAACAGCATGCTGAATGCCCTCATGGAGCATTTCCAGGACAGCGGTGAAGGTTCCGACACTCCTGTCAGAGTAGAAGAGGCTTCCTTTATCGATGCTGAGAAATGGAATTGCCTCGAAAAAAAGCCGTTTGATTATTACGGCGGATACGACACCATGCACTGCTGGGCAGCCTCCTGCTCCAACATGCTCTGGCTGTCAGGCTGGGCCGCTGATATCACGAACCCGCGGACCGGTCAGCCATTCAGCTCTGAAGACGACATATTTGCGTACTATAATGTAAATTTTACAGACAGAGGCAGCAATGCCGATCGTGGCATAGACTGGTTTTTCATGGGGGAGTTCTTCCTCAGCGGAGCCTCAAGCAGCGCGGGAGTAACGAAAAAAGGCTCAGGCGGTTTGAAGAGGGATTTTGTAAGCTCTTTAGCTCAGACGCAGTACGACCTTGTCAAAAGGCCTTCGGATATAGAGAAAATGCTCAGAGTCGCCGCTGATCCCGAAGACCGCTCAGTGTTTGAGGTCTCTTTGGGTTCTGTGTCCTCGTCCGGGCTCTCCGGCTCTCAGCATGCTGTGACCGGGATCGGGCTCATAACGGATCCGGATGCGGATGACATTGCGGAAAAATACAAGGCGATCATCCTGATCGATAGTGACAACGACGGCATCCCTGCAGAAGAAGAGCTTCCCGGATGGCAGACGATCATAGACAGGCTTAAGCAAGCCGTGCCATTCTCGAAAGATTACTTTGACATCATGGATGAATTGATAAGCTATATGGAAGGCCGAAAGCTGCTCCGGCCGAATTCCTACACCGTATATAAGCTCAGATATTCCAGAGACGTAAACGGGACCCCGTACTGGGAGATCGTCGGGTATTCCGATGATGAGCCTACAGCGATCTATGATATCGACGAGCTTTCCTGCCCGTCGAATAAAGTCATCTCCGGGTGCACCGAAGACAGAGGATCCATGGATGTAAACTCCGATGTGGATCTTACTCTCGACAATCTTTTCACCACTTCAGATGAAGAAAGTCTGCAGGATCCTTACGCTATGCCGGATGATGCAGAGAAAACCGAGTTTGAGCAGGGTGAGCCCGTGAACATCAACTATTTCCTCGCAAACAGGAGCAATGTTGACCTGGGCGGCGAATTCTCCGATGGAGAAAATGTCCTCGTAGAATGGATCGTGACCCGCGACAGCGACGGAAGCACTGTAGCATCAGGCTCCGCTGATCAGCTGTTCAATATCTGCGCCGGTGCCGAAACCGGCGCAATGCTCTACCTGAACAAAACCGCTTCCGGCTATGAGAAATGGCAGCCCGGCGCATACACCGCGACAGTGGGCTTCAACAAAGATGAGAAGGTCCGGGAGGCATATTTTAAAAACAATCTGGACAGGGACGTGCACTTCACGATCACAGAAAAAGCCGATCCTGAACATCGCGACGACGGGCCGCATGACAGCGGCAGTCCGCAAAAGGGCAACGATCCGCAAAAAGGTTCAGCAAAAGCTGCAAGGACCGGTGATGAAGCGAACCTTGCCTTGTGGATGCTGACAGCGGCGCTCGCCGCAGCAGCACTTGCCGTTATGATGATCCTAAAGACAGGACTGACAGGAAAAAACCGCTAGCCCCTGAGGGTCAGCGGTCTTCCATACAGCCTTGAGGGAGCGTGCGGTTAAGTCTGTAAAATGCTCCATATGGCAGCTAACTTACGCAGGGTGACCGGCAGAAATGCCGGCCGCCCTGTTTTCAGCACTGTAATTTATTGAGCTTTAAGGTCAATAAGAATCTCCGGACTGCCCCGAGCGACCCGCGCTGGCAGCGGTCACTACTAAACCCTGCCGCCAGCTATAGCATGCGTCGATCGGCTGGCAGTCTCCGCGAGCGCCAGGAGCGCGAGCTGTTATTCCGGCATCCGTCCTTCATACATAACGCAGACTTCGTTGTAAGCATTGCCCCAATTCCGGTTAAATACGAAAACAATTCTGGTTTTCGGCATTTGGGACGGAAGTTTTTCTCCCCGATCCCTTGCTGACTTCCGTACCAAAGGACTGTTTTCACTGTTTGGGACGGAAGTTTTTCTCCCTGTATGCTTGCTGACTTCCGTACCAAAGGCCTGTTTTCACTGTTTGGTACGGAAGTTTTGCTCCCCGGTCCCTTGCTGACTTCCGTACCAGAGGCCTATTTTCACTGTTTGGGACGGAAGTTTTGCTCCCTGTATGCTTGCTGACTTCCGTCCCCGTGGCCTGTTTTCACTGCTTGGTACGGAAGTTTTTCTCCCCGATCCCTTGCTGACTTCCGTCCCCGGGGCCTGTTTTCGCTGTTTGGGACGGAAGTCAGCTCTCGGAATTACTATTGCTGCAACCGTCTTGTATTGCAATTCTTTTGTTTTTTAAGAAAAATCTCAAAAATAGTGCTCTTTTTGTTGGATTTAGTGCGTTTTCTGTTCGACATTATTTTTGTATGTCATTATCATTTATATATGAGTACCAGTCTGATACATGAATCAAAAGCAATACTGGAAGATCTGAAGAATATGAAGCGCAGGATGGACAATCAGCTGGCTTCTCTTGACTCTTATGGTGCCTGGAAACTCAAAAGGAACAGTGCTAAACAATCGAAGCACTGCTATTATGACTTGATCCTGCCCGGGTCAAAGAAAGGTAAGTATCTGGGGAATGAATCAAATGAAACGGTACTGAATGTAAAAAGATATCGCTATGCGAAAAAGGCAGTTGAGATAATCGAAAAAGATATCGAGGCGCTGGAGAGCCTGATCAAAAACTATGTCAGTCCGGACTACAGCAATATCAACAGCTGTTTGCCGGCAACTTACCGGACCGATCTGGCTGTTGATAAGTCGGACGAAGCGTTCAGCGCCGTGTTGCCTCCGGAAGCAATCAAATGGGTACAGGATCTCAGGAAAGAGAAAGAGAAGTACCCTCCTTACAAGCCGGAACAGCTTAAGTATGAAGCTCTTGACGGAACTAAGATGCGCTCTTTGGGAGAAGTTATCATTGCAAATTTCCTCCTGATGACAGGGATTCCCTTTGTTTATGAAGTGCCAATGAGGATCAAAGGAGAGCTCGTGCTCCCTGATTTCAGGATTCTTTCTTTGATAGATTTGAAAACAGTGATCATAATTGAACATCAGGGAATGATTTTCACTGAAGATTATCCATTTAAATATATCCGCTCACTAAGACTTTATCTGCAAAGTGATCTGGTTATCAATCAGGATCTGTTCTTTACTTTTACCGATGAAAAAGGCAAATTAGATATCCGACAGCTAGCGTGTATAATCAGAAAATTTGTGAAGCCGTCTATCGACACAGAGATGGCGGGTTATATGCAGGATGCTCCTGCCATCATTGAAAAAGAGTAAGCGGAAAACCGCAAGTACCTACAAACTGAATATAACGGGGTTAAAATGGTTTGAAAAGCGCAGAACCTTTTCTAACCATTTTTATCCTGGAGTGATTCGCGGCGACAGGTACGTGAGGTTTACCGCTTACCATCTACAGCCTGTTCAGACAAATTCCCGTAAACAAAAGGACCTCCATGTGGAGGTTTCTTTGCCTGGAGCTGATGTTCATAGCTGAAACGCTGTGATCCTTCAATTGCAATGATTAGCGGATGTCTCATCTCGCACGTCCGGAAATGCTCAGTAATTCCTCCATGTTGTTGATGTTCATGAACAGCTTTTCTTCAAGATCCGCCTCTGCGGCATCGATTATCCTGTATCTGACCTTTTCAATAGTCCTCAGGATCTTGTACCCCGCATTCGCGATGTCCTCTTCCAGTGCCGGCAGGCATCGGACCGAATACCATCCGAAGGTCGTCTGCAGTCTTCCGTCAGCTGTCTTCCAGAGCACCGCGTCGGTTTCAGGATCGATATAGCCGCGCAGCTTCAGGGTGACCTCCGAAGTGTAAAACGGGGCATCGCAGGGAGCAAAGAAAAGTCCGTCAAGGCCATCTTCATTCGCCTTCTTCAGGCAGGAATAGATGCCGCCCATCGGGCCGATAAATTTACCCTCTGAGTCGGTCACACTGTCTTTGACCGCTGTCCAGCCGTCCGGTACTTCCTGATCATATGCCGCTGCGGACAGATAGCACGGCATGCCCGTGCGGACATCTCAGAAGCTATTCTTTCCCTAATTCGCAGCTATCACCATCGACGATATCTGCGAAAAGGCCGGTGTGAGCCGCCGCACTTTCTACAGATATTATTCGGACAAGCACGCGCTTCTGAAGGATGTCTTCGTGGAATGCTTCTTTTCGAAGATATCAGCGGACGAGGACAAGGACCCTTGGGACATAACCGAGGAGATATGCGGGCAGATCTATTCAGACAAGGATTTCTTCAACCATTCGTTTGAAGTCAAGGGACAGAACGGATTCTGGGAGGAAGTGAAGACCATACTGATGCCGTATTTTCAGCGCAGCTTCCCTTCAGTAGGCGAGGCGGACAGGATGCGGGACTTCTTCATCGAGACAGATATCTACAGAGAGCTCTCGCTCATTGAGGAGTGGATCAGAGAGGGAATGAAGATAACTCCCGCGGAATTCGCCTCCGCGCTCAGATCGTCGTACATCATCTACGCGACCTGGATCACCGAGGTGGCAACGGGCAAGCCTGCCTCGGACTTTCCTCAGTGAAGGAACCGGGCGGTCATGCAGCCGCCCGGCTCATCATATAATTCAACTTTTTTTCCTCATTTTGAATCTCTGTTTTCTCATTTGCAGCAGGAGCTGCCGGGCCTGTTCGACCGGGATAAGGTTTGTGGAACAGGAATTGCTCCTGCATAATTCCTCTGCTTCTTCGAGACTCCAGCAGGAACCGATGTGCTCACCGGTATTTTCATCATAGCATTCATATGGGAATACATCGGTCCTGTCCCGGATGACGCCGCCGCTGACATCTTCCAGGTTTTCCGGATACAGTTCTACAACTTCATTTTTGCCGATCATTATTTAACTCCTTCCTCAGCGTCATGCTTTTTCTTATCTTCTCTTTCTTGCGAACGCCATTCCTGTCGTTCCGGTCAGCGCCGCGATAAGAAGCACAATCCATGCGCCGAGGGTATTATCGTCTCCGGTCTTCGCGCCCTTTGATGAGCCGCCCTTGCTGCCGTTGCCTCCTGCGCCGGTCTTCCAGACAGCCGTGAA
>CADBFL010000072.1:0-15892 GCA_902793875.1 uncultured Eubacteriales bacterium
GCATATCTGGCGGAGTATGCTCTCTTCGGATTCCCTGTCGATTTCGATCGGCACTCTGCCCGGGAGCGATCCGAAGCAGAACCTGTCGGCGCATACGTAGGTGCCTGTCTCTTCGATCAGCTTTATCATGCCGATGTCGTCGATCTCGGAGCCCACGACCATGACGCGGGCGCGCCACTTTTTGCCGTCCGGCTTTCTCTTTTTTACCTCCTCGAGCGTCTCTCTCAGCTTGTCGATCACAAGATACTTAGGAGCAACATAGGTCGCGAGCGTCAGCACGTGGAACTCATAGCCCGTGATGCGCGGGTCGTCCTCCTTGCGGAAGTCGCCGAGCTCGCGGATGATGCGGCAGACCTCATTGTGCTCTTCGACCGCCTTCAGGATGGCCTCGTCGGAAACGTCGATGCCGTACTTCTCCTTCAGAGGCTTCAGGATGTGGTTCTGACACTGGACTGTCAGGAGGTCCACGCCGTTCTCGTCCGCCTTGAGCGGGATCTCCATGAATTCATAGAAGAACTTGTCCTTGCCCTCATCCATTGTATGCAGCAGCTCCATGTTCTCTGCCGCTCGGTTCATCATCGTGCATCCGTCGGCGGCGATCAGGCAGTCGGCGAAGTTGAATCCGCCCTCGATCGCTCTCTCCAGCAGGGCCCTGCTCGTCTCGCACAGAAGACTGGTCATGTAGTATGTGGCCATGTCGAGCGAGCCGGAATTAGGCGCAAAAAGACGAACCGAGAAAGCATTGCCGAGATTCATCAGCGGTTCCGGAAGGTTCTCGCACGTAAACGCCGCGCAGATCCTGCCTTCCTTTTTCGCCTGCTCTATCAGTTCGTTGTTCGCATTCTGCAGGAGGTCTTCGAAATACAAAAGATGCTTAAGATCCTTCATACGCTCTCTCCTCTTTCCGTATTAAGTTGAAATATCCCTCTCATCAGTAACAAAAAGTCCCGGCCCGGACCTCTCAGTTCGTGCCGGGATACGTTTTGTTATTCCTGCTAAAAGTGTAACCCAGGGGCTTTGTATTTTCAAGAATTATGTGCCGCGCGCCGAGGTGCAGGACCGATACGGGGCTGGCTCTCCCGGACTGTTACACGGCTCTTCTTCTTTTTAAGATCATTGCGGCAAGACCCGCCGATGACAGCATCATCACAGCGAGGGGCGCGCTCAGCTGACGTGAGAGATGAACTTCACTATCCTGTCTGTCGTCAGCGTCTGCTGTTCATATGGGCTTATCCCGGCCTTTCCGTCTCCCTCCTGCGGTCCGTAATATCCGAAGCCGGCGTGGTTGCCGCCCTCGATGATCATTTCGGAACTGATCATGGGCCTGAACCCCCGGGACTCGTTGTATTCATACATGCTGAGGCATCCGTCGTCAGAGCCGTATATGCTCAGCAGCGCTTCGCTGCCCGGCACGGGCCTGGTCGGATAGGACGCGAGAAGGATGACCCCGTCCGCATCCCCGGGATTGTTTGAAGCATATTCAGACGCGACTATTCCTCCGAGGGAGTGCCCCATCAGGTACCAGTGGCCGTAGTTGTTGTAGCTGCTGTCGCTGTTGTTGTTGTCGTTGTTGCTGCTGTCGCTGCCGCTGCTTTTCTCGCTTCCGCTGCCGCCGCTTCCGATGATATCAGCAGCGGCGTTCGGTCTGAACACCGCCATGCGAAACGGCAGCTTCAGCAGGAAGCAGTCCGCGCCCTGTTCGGCCAGGCGGAACATGAGTGGCGCGTATGCGGTCTCCTCGACTTTTGCGCCGGGATAGAATACAACGGCGTTCTCACTTCCGGGGCCGTCAAAGAAGTATGCGTTCCCGCTCTCGCTGACCTCCACGCCCCTGCCGCTTCTGAGATACTTCGCCGCTTTCGGGTCCGCGCGGTAGTAGTCCTGAAGGTAAACTAAAAAACCCGCGGTGGCCAGCGATATGCTGACCGCCGCCGCGAGCATTATCCTCCTGCTGCGCGTCAGGTCTGTTTTTGCGGATATCCGGCGCGTCACCGCGTACCCCGCGCCGATGCACAGGACAAGCGCCAACACCAGAAATATTATGTGTTTCACTTTGCCAGAAGCTCCGTGAATTTCTTCATCGTTCCCGGGATGTCGATGGTCTGCGGGCATACCGCGGCGCAGGCTCCGCATCCGATGCAGGCCGACGGCTTCTTGTCGTCAGGGAACGCTGCGAGGGCCATAGGAGCGATGAATCCTCCCTCCGTGTAGACATGCTCGTTGTAGAGTTCGAGCAGTCTCGGGATCTCGAGCTCCATCGGGCAGTTCGGCATGCAGTACCTGCAGGCTGTGCAAGGGACAGTGCCCTCTCTTGCCTGTATGTCGCTGTGCGCGGCAGCCATCAGGATCGAGATCTCCTCTTCGCTGAGTGTTTTCTTCTCTTCGAAGAATGCGATGTTCTGCTTCATCTGCTCAGGGCTCGACATGCCGGAGAGTATCATTGTGACGCCCGGCACGGACTCGAGGTACGAGAACGCCCAGTTGACTGGCGTGAAGTCCGGTCTCAGTTTCGAAAGTTCTTTCTCTGCTCCGAGGCAGGACTGCGCGAGCTTGCCGCCGCGGAGGCCCTCCATGACCCAGATCGGGATGCCTCTTTTGTTGAGTTCTTCGACCTTGGCCTTCGCGTTCTGGAACTCGTAGTCGAGGTAGTTCAGCTGGATCTGGCAGAACTCCATGATGTCGCCGTTCTTTTCGAGGAATCTCATCATGGTCTCGTAGGTGCCGTGGCACGAGAATCCGAGGTGCTTTATCCTTCCGTTCTTTTTCTGCTCGAGCAGATAGTCGCGCAGGCCGAACTCGTCGTTCACGTAAGCGTCGATATTGGTCTCGCATACGTTGTGGAAGAGATAGAAGTCGAAGTATTCCACCCTGCACTTTTCGAGCTGCTTTTCGAATATCTCCTCGTGCTTTCCGAAGTTCGAAAGGTCGTAGCCCGGGAACTTCGTCGCGATGCAGAAGTCCTTGTGGTCGTATTTCGAAAGCGCTTCTCCGACAGCGGTCTCGCTGTTTCCGCCGTGGTAGCCCCACGCCGTGTCGTAATAGTTGACGCCGTGGGCCATCGCGTAGTCGACCATCTCCTGCACTGCCGGCTGATCCGGCCTGTTGTCATCCCCGTCGATGACCGGGAGCCTCATGCATCCGAAGCCGAGGCCCGAAAGTTCTTTGTCCTGGAATTTGTTGTAGTACATATACTCTCCTTTTCTCTTTTGAGTCGATGAGTCGAAGGGGACTGAGTCGAAGGGGACGGTTCTTTTTGACTCATTACACGGGCAATGAGTCAAAAAGAACCGTCCCCTCTGACTCATTTTATCATGGCTGCGAATTTCTTCATTATCTCAGGTATGTCTATCCGCTGCGGGCAGACTTTGACGCACTCGCCGCAGCCGATGCAGCTGCCGGGCAGCTTGTCCTCCGGGAATGCGGCCATGTCGCTTCGCGGCACCGTCTTCTTTTCGTTATACACATAGTCGTTGTACTCTCCGAAGAGCTCAGGTATAGGAAGCTGCTGCGGACACTTGGCCGTGCAGTATCTGCAGGCGGTGCACGGGACAGTCCCCTTGCCCTGGATATCGAAGTGGGCCGCGGTCAGCAGTGTCGCTATATCGTCATCGGAAAGCTCCCTCTTCTCGCTGAAGAACTCTATGTTCTGCCTGAGCTGCTCCATGTTCGACATGCCCGAGAGTATCATGGTGACT
Source organism: uncultured Eubacteriales bacterium (assembly GCA_902793875.1). Lineage (GTDB taxonomy): Bacteria > Bacillota > Clostridia > Peptostreptococcales > Anaerovoracaceae > Crickella. Next base: position 3,696 of record CADBFL010000072.1, read on the forward strand.
CCCGGTATGGTCTCCAGGAAAGCGAAGGCCCAGTTTGCCGGCGTATAGTCCGGATTGCTCTTCGCGAGGAGCTTCTCGCCGCCGAGGCACGACTGCGCGAGCTTGCCTCCGCGGAGCCCCTCCATCACCCAGATAGGCATGCCAAGGTTGTTGAGGTATTCGACCTTGCTCTTTGCGTCCTGGAACTCGAAGTCTACGTAGTTCAGCTGGATCTGGCAGAACTCGATATTCTCGTAATACTTCTTCACGAAGCGGTGCATTGTCTCGAACGAGCCATGGCACGAGAACCCGAGGTGGCGTATCCTGCCCGCCTCTTTCTGCTTCAGCAGGTAGTTCATGAGTCCGAGCTCGTCGTCGAGGTACCACTCGATGTTCTCTTCCGTTACAGTGTGGAAGAGATAGAAATCGAAATAGTCCGTTCTGCACTTTTCGAGCTGCTTTTCGAATATCTCTTCTTTTTTATCGAAGTTCCCGCGTTCGTATCCGGGGAATTTGCTTGCGAGAAAAAATCTGCTGCGCTCGTGCTTCGACAGGGCCTCTCCGATAACGCTCTCGCTGCTGCCCCCGTGGTAGCCCCACGCTGTGTCATAATAGTTGATGCCGTTTGCCATCGCATAATCGACCATCTCCTGCACAGCGGCAGGATCGGGTCTGTTTTCGTCACCGTCCAGCACCGGCAGCCTCATGCAGCCGAGGCCGAGGGCCGAAAGTTCTTTGTCCCGGAATCTGTTGCAGTACATATTCCCTCCTTTTCTCTCTATGCGTCGATGAGTCGAAGGGGACGGTTCTTTTTGACTCATTGCCGTGTAATGAGTCAAAAAGAACCGTCCCTTCTGACTAAAAGAACCGTCCCTTCTGACTCATCCTCTGACGATGACGTAATTGTCCATCAGATCGACCTTCTCGAGCGAGCCGTCGAAGACCGTGCGTACACCCATCAGGTCCGTGAAGACGATCTTCCCTCCGTCGACCCTGATGTCCGCCACGTTCTTCGCGAGCAGGTTCTCGTCTCTAACTTCATTTTTATATACCGCAGATAAGCACATCAGCTGTCCCTCCTTCTTTCTTTTTCTTCAATGCACAGTTTACCACAGCCCGGCCGTCTGATGTGTTCGTAAAATGTGCAGCGCACAAAAGCTCTTCGCCGCAGCGGCCGCTCAGCCTTCGATCGTGTGGCAGGCCGCGTCGGTTATGGCCTCGACATCGGCGATGTCGTTCTCGCGGGTCAGTATCTCGAGCTCGTCGCCTCCCCTGAGTATGGTGTTGCCGTCGGGGATTATCTCTGCGCCGCCTCTTGTGACCGAAACTATCAGGGTCCCGAGAGGGAGACCGAAATCCGCAACTCTCCTTCCGTCCATGTGCGAGCCCACGTGGACCTCCGTATCGAGGACCGTCTTTCGGTCGCGGAGCAGCGAGCTCACGCCCGCTGACGGCCGGCCGAGGCTGCGCTCGAGGAGCTGCGTGTATATCGGTTTTGCTCCGAGAGCCTCCGCGACCACATACGCCGTTAAAGATGTGAGCACCAGCGGCAGGAGCGAAGTGAAGTTGCCTGTCATCTCCGTAATGAGAACGACGCCTGTCACCGGGGCGCGCACTATGGCGGCGAAATATCCCGCCATGGCAACGACCGCAAATCCGGTCACATAACTCTGATCCATCCCCGCCTTGCCGAGCAGTTCCGAGAAGAGACCGCCCGTAAGCGCTCCAAGCACCAGCAGCGGAAGGAATATGCCTCCGGGCGAGCCCGAGCCGAAGCAGGCCGTCGAGAAAAAGAACCTGATCAGAAGCAGCAGGGCCAGAGCTCCGAGAGCGAATTCCCTGCGGCAGATCTGTCCGACCAGCCCGCTCCCGCTTCCGAGAGCTTCGGGGCAGACGAAGAACAGCAGGTATGCAATGGCAAATACCGCGAGCAGCCTTCCGAAGACCGCGGCTCTCGCTGCGAATACGGTCGGATGGAACCCGTCCTTTATGACGGCCGCGTCTTTGCCCGTCACCCTGCAGATGATCCGCGCAAAGGCCCTGCCTGTCTTCTCCGACGCATCCTGCATGAAAGCGATCGTCCTGTTGTAGAACGCTCCGAAAATTCCGAGCAGGACGCCCAGCAGGACGAGCGCCCAGTACTGCCTGAGCGGGAGCGCTTTATCTACGGAGATATCGAAGACCGGCTGCAGGCCCAGTATGTTGGCTGCAACAAGCACTCCGGCCGAGAAATTCCTGTGCAGCTCCTCAAGGCTGAATATGGCTCCCGCGAGAGGAGCTCCGAAGGCGGCGGAAAGCCCCGCGCCGGCTCCGCATGTCAGCAGCAGCCTCTCTTCGGTGAGCGGCGCGCGCCTTGCCCTCGCAAAGCCCTTTCCGACCATGGCGCCGATCTGTATGCTCGGGCCCTCGCGCCCCAGCGCGAGTCCGCCGCCTATGGCAAGAGCGCAGCCCGCCATTTTGTCGGCGATCACTCTGCGCCAGTCCATGTCCTTCTGCCCGCGCAGCTCCGCTTCTGTTTGCGGTATGCCCGAGCCGCCTATGTCAGGCTCTGCCACCAGGAGGACAGTGATCGCTGCCGCGGCTGCGATCAGAACGCCTGCTGTGATCAGAGCGCCCGCAGCGCCCGATAAGCACAGCTCCGCCATGCGTCCTCTAAGGCTGTCCGCTCCCGTAAGCATGAGCCTGAACAGCGATATCAGGGCGCCGGTGATCAGACCGGTCACCGCGCCCTCTCCTATTAGCCTGTATCTGAATCCTTTTGTTCCCATCGTTTTCGCCCGGCAATGCCGGTGACTGAAATATCCAATATATCAGGAAGACGGAAACGCGCATGCGTCCCCGTCTTCCTTTTGCTTTTTGCTATGGCTTCGTATCGAGCCGCTCAGATCAGTGCATGTCGTCCTCTACGACCACCGATACACTCCGCCAGAGTCCGTCGACTGCCTGCACGTATACCACGCAGTAGCCCGCACCGGTCGCCGTGATGACGCCGTTGGAGTCCACAGTGGCTACGTTCTTGTTGTCAGTCTTGTAAGTCAGCAGCGGAACATTTGCGGTACAGTACAGCTGTTTGGTGCTGTTCGCGCCCGTCTGCGTGACTGTCAGCGTCTTCTTGCCGCCGACCTTGAGGCTGACCGTGCTCGGGCTGACGGTCATCTTCTTCACGTTTGTATAGGTGTCGTTATAGCCGCCCGCGATGAACCGGCAGGCACTGCTCTTGGCGAGCCTCTTGCCGTTTGCATCAAGCGCCGTTACATAGCACCTGTACGTGACGCCCTTTTCGAGACCCGTCACCGTGTACTTGTTGCCCGTTACAACAGCTACCTTCTTAGGTGAGCTCTTGTCGAAGTATACCTCATACTTGCTGGCTCCCGTGATCTTGTTCCACGAGATATTGCCTGCGTCCTTACCGCTCGCGAGGGCCTGCGCTACCAGAACGGTGGTCTTTTGCTTCACAGTCAGCGCGCCGTCCGTGTACTTGAACGTATAGTTCTTTGCAGCCGCGCCGCCCGGTGTGAGCGTGTAATTGCCCGGTATCGCATTCACGAAGTAGTCGCTGTCCACTTCGGCAGGCTTAGTCAGGACTGACTCGTCGTCCTTCCCCTGCCAGCCGGAGTATGTGACCTTGCTCTTGTCGTAGTCGCTTCCGTAGTAGATCGACTGATTCGTCGCCTTGACGGTCAGCTCGGCCTTGCTTATCGACCAGTTGAAGGTCGACGGCTTGTCCACGCTGATGTGGGCGCCGCTGGAAAATATCGCATCGTAGTTGCCGATAACGGTGTCTTTGTCGCCGGCCTTGATGCCGATGACCTTTCCTTCATAGCTGCCGACATCTTTTGCGCTCGTGACGCTGCCCGCGCCGTATTCGGCAACGACATTGTCTCCTTCAACGACATCATCGAATGTCGGAGCCACTGTCTGCGTCTTCCCGTTATATACATAGGATGTCTTTTCAGGCCACCTGATCGTGATCTCTCTAGGGAAGATCTCCCAGGCTTTGACCGAAGGATGCTCTTGTGTTATGTACTCCGGTGATTCTCCCGGCTCCGGTATCTCTTTGACCAGCAGATAGTTGTCGACCTTTGTGGACTTATCGCCATCGCGGAGCTGGATGCCGGTAACCTTTCCTTCATATTCGCCGGCGTTCTCTTCCGACTGGACTCCGTCGTATACAGGAAGCAGAGTCTCTCCTTCAACGGTTCCGTCGATCTCAGCTGTCACGTAATGTGTTTCGCCGTCGTAGATGCACGGATCATCTCCGTCGCCTTCCCATTCTACGGTCACCATCTTAGGCAGTATCAGGAATCCTGTTGTCTTGTTCTCAGCTCCCTTGAGCGTGAAGTTCTTTGATCTGACAGGGATGCCTAATATCTTTTCACTGATCTCAGTGACTGTTGCGACATATCCTCCTGCATCGATGCCAGGCACGTGGCCTTCCGGCGTGATCGATTCGCTGGCCTCGATTTCCGCGTACAGCTTCGTATCGTCACCTTCAAGACCGGTGCTGATCGTAACTTCAGGCAGCTGTTCCTCTCCGTTGTATGTGAAGATCGGGTCTTTCTGCCATGTGATGACTACCGGCTTCTGGGTGATCGTGAAGTCTTCCTCGCGGTCGTTCTCAGGGAGCCTGTAGTTCGGATTGCTGAGCTTCGCAGCCCTGGCCGTGTAGTCTCCCGCGTCGGTCTTTGCTCCGCTGACAGTTACATCGCACTTATCGGTGACGCCCAGTATCGTGACAAGGTTTGTGACCTTTGCGTACGGCGCCTGCTTTTCGGCGTTGTACTCATATGTGAGATCAGTGGATGTGTCGTCCGCTGACTTCTGCCATGCGAGCTTTACCTCAAGCGGCAGAATGTCGGCGCGGGTGCTGGTCTGGCTCTTTTCCTTATCTATCGAGTAGTTGTCAGCATCATCGCCGTCAAGGAAGAAGGTGTCCGGATAGATCTTCACTGTCTTGTTGATCCCGGCATCCTGAGCGCGCTCTTCAGCCGATCCCTTCTGGAAGAGTCCGTAATACGTGCTCTGCTTGATGAACACTTCATCTTCGCCGACCAGGCCCGAGAGCTTCGCATTGCCGATATCGAGCTGAGCGATATAGGTACCGTCATAGACATGGTTCTCTGCCCTGACGCCTGAGACAACGACGCTCTTCTGCGTGATGGAAGCCTTGGTCTCCTTCTGGCTTTCGGCGCTGATGCTGTAGTTGCCCGCAGCTGCGCCTCCGAGCACGAGCTCTCCGAATGTGACCGTTTTGTCCTTTCCGGCATTCGCATTATCGAAAGTACCTGTTGTGGACACGGTAAGCTCATCGGCAGGAAGCTTTCCTTCAAATGTCGCATTCTCAGTCACGACTGCAGCATCGGTATTGCCGTCATAGGCCTTGTCCTCTGCCGTTATTCCCGCGACCTTTACTTCCAGAGCTGTGATGCTTGCCGAAGCCTCTGTCTGCTGACCGTCTTCTGCGAGCATGTAATTCGATGCATCATCTCCTGTAAGGAGAAGCTCTCCCCAGGTGACCTTTTTGTTTTTGCCGACACTGCTGTCCTCAAATGCGCCGGTGTTATACTGGCTGCCTGTCTTTACTGCGATATCCAGATCAGAGCCGGCCAGCTTGCCGTCGAGAACCGCCTTCGAAATGTCAAGCGAGGCAGTCTCGGTCCCGTCATATGCTTTGTCTTCGGCAGTGATACCCGAAACCGTCACAGGCCTTCTGTTGATCCTGAACTCTGCCGTAACAGCCTTGTTTGCAGGTTTTCCATTGCTGTCAGTATACCTTACTCTTGTATACGCTTTATACTTGGCTGCATCCACAGGGATCTCAGGCGAGCCCGCTGCGCTTCCTTTCTTATAGTAAACCTTCGCGTCCTCAGGATCAGTCGTCCAGCCTACAGTCAGTTCGTCCTCGAGCTCCTCCGGTATCTCGGAGGTATCCAGAACCGCCGGATGAAGGTCTCCGTTGTATACATCGTCTCTGACCTTGAGATAAACATGTATCGGCTCATCATGGTACGGACATTTTTCCTGCGTGCATGTGATCGTTGCAACGCCGTCCTTTGATGTTACATCCCATACATGCTCATGCGTGATGGAGGCTCTTGCCTCTGCAGTGGTGCTGGTGAGCTCATAATTCGCCGCATCCGCTCCGCCGAGCGTGATATCCGTGATCAGGACTTTTTTATTCGTTCCCGGATCCGCATTCTCGAATTCAGCGTTGGCAGAAGCAACATACAGCTCATCGCCGACACATCTTTCATCGATGTATGCTATGATCCCAGGTCCCGGCTCTTCTACCGCAAGGCGCGCGTCCGTAGTTCCGTCGTAAGGCTTATCCTCAGCCTCGAAGTCGGTTGCCGTAGCGGCCTTCTTGCTTATAGTTACGGTCATCTTCTGCGGCGCGAGATCTGCGTATCCGTTTTCGCCTTCCACTTTATACCATACGGTATAGTCGCCGGCTTTCTTTCCCGTAGGAAGCGCCTGAGAATACTCTCCGTCCTTCTCGAGGCTGTATACCATCGTGCCCTGGCCCTTTACGACCGAGCCGTCGGTTATCAGCTCCTGCTCATTACTGTTATAGGTAAGCTCATTTGCGCGCGGAGGATTCTTGATATGCGCATACTCCTGCCATATCGCGTAGAGCCTTACAGTGGAATCGATCGTTATATCATCGCCGTCCTCATACCATCCGTCTCCGGCAGGGACCTGTCCGTCAGATGGGACCTTTGCATCCTTATCCGTGTTCCAGGCGAAGAATTTCAGGGCTTCGCCTTCTTTTCTCTTCTCAAACGCGTTCTTATCGAGAGGCGTAGAGACTCCGGACGGGACCGTCTGCGGTTTCATTGTTCCTTCGCCGCCGTTGGAGTCGAACAGCACCGTTACAGGGGAGCTGATCGTGACCGGTACTACTACAGTATCGAGTCCCTCATAAATCTCTGTCGGGTCGACCTTGTACCAGATCTGATAATCTCCGGCTTCCGCGCATTTGATCGTTTCCGGATCCGGATTGTATTTGACCACAGTCTTGCGTTTCCCGTCTACGTACGTGACAAGCCCGTACATGACCTGTCCGTCACTTGTCGAAGCTGCATCCTTTACGATCAGCTTCACAGGAGTCTTGCCGTCTGTCACCAGCGCATCGCCTTCTGCAGGGACGACCAGCCGGGTCCATTCAGGGTCATATCTCATGAGTTCGAAATATGACGTGACCGGCTTGCTTACAGATCCTGCAAACACCGATGTTTTTACGGCATATTCCCCCGCTTTGTCAGGTACCTTATCTGTCCAGTCGTTATATCCGCCTTCCTTGGTCGAGTACCAGAACTTGCCGTTTCTTACGACATCCTCCAGCTCTTCCGGACGGTTTTCGTATGTGACCTCCGGCAGCTTGAATTCTTTGTCTACGTACTGATCGCGGGTGCTGATCGTTACCAGAATAGGATCGTCATGGAAAGGGCAGCCCTCGGTCTGACAGCTGACGGTCGCCTTGTCATCTGTGCCGGAGTCTCTTTCGATCTTCCAGTCATGCACATGAGGCTCTGCGATCTCTGCATTGACAGACCCGCTGAAGCCTTCCCCTTCTACCGTCTGCTCGCCGAAGTAGAGCTGATAGAATACTTCGTACTGCGCCGCATCCGTGCCCTTAGGCTCATCTGTGCTGCTTGTTGTGGAAGTCCATTTGCCGTCCTTTTTGGTTCTGTACCTCATCTCGTAGCCTTCAGGAAGACCGGTCTTTACCGCTTCGTAGTTTGTAAGAAGCGACAGGGCTTCACCTGTCTGCTCGATCACTCCGGCTCCCTCAGGAAGCGGGTCTACGACCAGCTCATCAACAGTAACGCTGATGGAGAACGGGGTTCCCTCACCCGGGCCATGCCCGCCGTACGTCCCGGAGATCGTCGTGGTTCCCTCTCCGACTGCCGCGACGACAGGCTCGTCAGGACCTTCGTTTATGCTGATAACGCTTGTGTCATAAGCGCCGGTAAAGATCTGTCCCGTTACTCCGCCGAGGATGTCTCTTACCTTTACGGTATCTCCCTCACTCATGGAATATGTCGTTTCCACGCTCTCAAGGGTGAACTTCACGACATACACCGAGAATCCGTCTGTCTTCACAGCGGCAGTCTTTCCTTTCTCGGTAACGTCAAGTTCTTCGGCTTCATCGCCGTCCATGTGATAGACTGCAGTATCATAGTCTGCGACCTCTTCGGCCGAGAAGTATACTTTCGCCTCACCTTCCGGCTGTGTCTCTTCTCCGTCTGCAAGGATGCTGATGTCGTACGCATAAGTCTTCGCGGCGTCTTCTGTATCAACAGCCGACGGAACGGAGACCTTGCCTACGCTCAGCTTCGAGCCCGCAGGGAACACGCCCTCTTCAGCCCTGACAGTGACCTTGACTCCGTCTACTGTCTCGCTCTGATCGAAAGCCTCTTCTGCAGGTTCTTCCTTCTCAGGCGCTGCTTCTTCCGTAACTGCCTTGTCAGAGCCCTCAGGCGCAACAGCATCGACTGCAAACGCTGCTACGCTCATCTGGCTCATTACCATGAGCAGCGACAGAAGGACAGCTATAAACCTCCTTTTGCCTTTCATACTTGCTCCTTTCTTCATCTTTCCTCACCGGAAATGCCGTCAAAAGAGACACTTCCGCGTATACATGATAATACTACCATTTTAAACCGTTCAAAAACAAGCCTTTGCGGCTTGTTCATGTATAAAAGAAAGTTATTTTTCGTTGAAATTTGAACGTTCCCGACCTGTGACACAATATATAGTTGCTCACAGGCGGCGAGTCTTACCATATCGGCAATCTTATCGGGACACCGGCCGCAGCGAAAAGCCTATTTGCCGTCCGGGAAGCTCGTGAACGAGTCGTGCTCCGCCTCCGGCATTCCGTACTTCTCCTTCGCGTCGGCGATGGCCTTCATCATGAACGCCATGTTGCGGGCGAGATTCCTCATCGTCTGAAGTCCTTCCGCGTCCTTCTTCACATCCTCTGCCGTGAAGCCGTGCACCTGGTTCCAGTATGTGCTCGTCGCGATCGGCATGCCGCTGATCGAAAAGTACTTGTTGAGCACATCGAAGGCCGCCGTAGTGCCTCCGCGCCTCGCGCTGACCACAGCCGCTCCGACCTTCATGTGCATGTCATAGCGCGCGCTGTAGAAAAGCCTGTCGAGGAATGAGATCAGCGTGCCGTTCGGCGAGCTGTAATACACAGGGCTTCCGACCACGATACCGTCCGCCTTTTCGAGCTTCGCTCCGACTTCGTTCACTATGTCGTCGACTACGCACTCTCCGTTTTTCATGCACCAGCCGCAGGCGACGCAGCCCCTGATGTCCCTGCCTCCTATCTGAATGAGCTCGGTTTCGACGCCCTCTTCATTGAAGACCTTTATCATTTCATCCAGCGCTGTCCCCGTGCACTGGTCCTTTCTCGGGCTCCCGTTTATAAGGATCACTTTTGCCATTGCTTTACCCCTCCTGCCGTATCTTTGCGGCCTGCATTCCTTTCATCTTTCATAATTATATATGTTTTTCGTATTCTGCAGTCTATATCCGCTCTGCCAGCACTGCTCTGTCAAGATGAGCGAGGTCTCTGACGACCCTCGTTCCTTCGTAGGTCTTCGCCCTGTTCAGCAGCCTCTTTACCGCCACAGCCTGGTCCGATCCTATCTCGAGCGCCAGAGTCCCTCCCGACTTCAGATGCATGCTCGCCTCGTTCGCGATCACGCGGTAGAAGTCGAGTCCGTCCTTTCCGCCGTCGAGCGCTCGACCGAGAGGGTATCGATCACATCGCTTTCGATATACGGCGGGTTGCACACGATGATGTCGTAGACCTTGTCCTCAGTGACCGCGTCGAACATGTTGCCGAGCGTGAATATGCAGCGGCGGCTGACTCCGTTGAGAGAAGCGTTTGCCATCGCCGTTCTAAGCGCGGCTTCAGAAACATCGGCCATCGTGACGATCGCTCCCGGGACCTTCGATGCTATGGATATGCCTATGGCTCCGCTTCCCGTGCACAGGTCGAGCACCTCAGGCCTCTGCAGGCCCTTTGCCTCTATGACATCGAGCACCTGCTCCACGAGAATCTCGGTATCGAGTCTCGGTATCAGCACCGACGGGTTGACCCTGAACGGCAGCCCCATGAACTCCTGCATGCCGACGATGTACTGAAGAGGCATGCCTTCTATCCTCGCATATATCCTCTTCTCGTACTCCCGGAAGTCCTCGCTTTTCATCAGCTCTTTGGCTCTGGTGATCTGCTCTGTGGAGGAAAGGCCCGTAGCGTAGGTCAGGATGATCCTCGCCTCGCTCTTTCCGTTAGGCAGCATGCCCAGCGCCGCCTGGCCCCAGGCCAGCGCGTTCTCGTAGGTCTTGACGTCCCTCGTGTATCTGCGCGCCAGTGTCCTCGCCTTGGCGGCCTGCGCCTCGATGTCGGCTATCGCCCTGACAATGGTGCGTCCGTCGGTCTCTTCCGGCTTCACGATAGTATACTCGTTGTTGTCGAGCTCCTCGAGGAACTTTATCGCTTCATTTATCTCTTCTTCGCTCGCGCCTTCTCCCGCTTCCGCATACACGGTCCGGGTCTCGACCTCGCGCTCCCTGATCTCTTCGTCTTCGGCGGCTTTTACATTGGCCTCGGAATTCGCCTCCACCTCGGCGGCCCACTCATCCATCTCGCGGCTGACCTCCTCCTCTTCGGCGGCAGACCTTACGATGTTGCCGTCCTTGTCGACGAACGAGGATATCTCAGGGACTCCCGGATCGACTGTCACCGCTTTGAGGGACAGTATCGCCACCTCAAGCTGCTCTCTTGTCGGCTCGGCGGTCGTGAGCTTCTGCAGCATGAGGCCCGGCCAGCTCAGCACGCGGACCAGCTTTCCGTTCGACCTGCCCGCCAGCCTGAGAAGCTCATAGCTGATCCCCGCGATCACCGGTATGAGGAGTATCCTCGACAGTATCCTCCATCTGAGATCCGGCCATCCGAGGAAGCTGAACAGCAGCAGGCTCACAAGCAGCACGAACACAAGGAAGCTCGTCCCGCACCTCGGATGCAGGGTCGGGAACTTCTCTGCGTTTTCCGGATCGAGCACCAGTCCGTTCTCGAAGCAGTGGATGGTCTTGTGCTCGGCCCCGTGATAGCGGAAGAGGTTCTTTATGTCCTCCATCTTCCGTATCGCCGCTACATAAAGGATGAACAGCGCTATCCTGAGCAGTCCCTCGATAAGGTTGAGCGCTATGGCGCTGCTGATCCACTTCTTCAGGAAGTTGACCACCCAGGTCGGGAATATGACGAAGCCTGCGATGGATATGACCACGGCGAACAGAAGCGCCAGTGTCATCAGGATGTTCCACGCGGCCTTCGGTCCGAACTTCTTATTTACCCAGGACTCGAACTTTCCCGGCTCTTCGGCATATTCCGGAGCGTACTCCTCGAGTATGTCTGCCGACTCCATCAGCGTGCCCATGCCGTTCACAAGAGAGCGCGCGAAAGCGACGACCCCTCTCACGAACGGGATCTTCATCACTTTGGTATCGCGCTCTTTCTTCTTCGTCCTGAGATAGAGCTCGCCCGAAGGCATGCGCATGGCGATCGCAACGCGGTCAGGTCCCTGCATCATCACGCCTTCCATTATCGCCTGACCGCCTATGCTTGTCGGGCAGGCATCCTTTATAAAGATTTTGTCGTAATCCAGTTTAGCCATTTCGCTTTTTATCTGAGATGCAGCGCGGAGTCTGCGGGAGAGCGTTTCTCGAAGATCTTGGCAGCTGCACCCTGTATATTAATGTAATTTTTTGAGCATGAAGTCCACGAAATCTTTGTTGCTCTTCGTGCTCGACAGGTTGTCGATGATCTCCTCCGTGACATCCATCACGCTGCCGGAGCTCATCGCCCTTCTGAGCATGTACATCACCTGGTACTCCTCCTGACTCAGCAGCAGGTCCTCTCTTCTGGTGCCCGACTTGTAAAGATCGATCGCCGGGAAGATCCTCCTCTCGGAGAGCTGCCTGTCGAGGTGAAGCTCCATGTTGCCCGTGCCCTTGAACTCCTCGTAGATGACGTCGTCCATGCGCGAGCCCGTCTCAACAAGAGCCGTGGCGAGGATGGTCACCGAACCGCCCTCTTCGAGATTGCGCGCCGTACCGAAGAATTTCTTCGGCGGATGCAGAGCTCCCGGATCGAGTCCGCCCGAAAGAGTCCTTCCCGAGGCCGGCACTTCCATGTTGTA
>CADBFL010000072.1:15912-16390 GCA_902793875.1 uncultured Eubacteriales bacterium
ATTGCGCGCCGTACCGAAGAATTTCTTCGGCGGATGCAGAGCTCCCGGATCGAGTCCGCCCGAAAGAGTCCTTCCCGAGGCCGGCACTTCCATGTTGTAGGCTCTGGCGAGCCTGGTTATCGAGTCGAGCAGTATCATGACGTCCTTCCCCGTCTCGGCAAGCCGCTTTGCCCTTTCAATGACCATCTGAGCGACCTTGACATGATGACGGGTCTCTTCATCGAAGGTCGAATAAATGACCTCGGAGCGGCTGAGGCTCCTCTTCATGTCCGTGACCTCTTCAGGCCTTTCGTCCACGAGCAGCACAATCAGCTCGATGTCCGGATATTTTTCTTCGACCGAAGCCGCGATCTTCTTGAGCAACACCGTCTTGCCGGCTTTCGGCTGGGCGACGATGAGTCCCCTCTGCCCCCTGCCGATAGGAGCGACCAGATCCATGACCCTTGTCGAAAGGTCGATGCTCGAATTCTCGAGCACG
>CADBFL010000073.1 GCA_902793875.1 uncultured Eubacteriales bacterium
TGTGCCTGCTCATTTGCGTCCTCATGCTTCTGGACATGGCGCAGAAGAACTACAACAACATAGACATCTATCACTGGACCATACTGATCCTGGTACCTGTTATCGTGATGGCGTACCTGCTCAAGACTACGGTAAAGAATCCGGACGCAGCCTATGTGCTGATGTGTTTCCAGTATCTTGACACAGCCTTCCTCTCGGTCGTGGTGATATTTTACCTTCTGCACAACGCCGGCGTGACGGCAAAGCCGTGGATGAAGATCACGCTGTACGGACTCGGAGTCGTGCACATGGTAGTCGTCTGCCTCTGCATCAACACCGACCTTTATTACAGCAAAGTCGAGGTCATAGAGTCGCACAGCGGGAATATCGTCCACGTGAGCCCGGGCCCGCTTATGGTGTATCACTACATATATCTGGTCATCATGGGGCTCTGCCTTGCTGCTGTCGTGGCTATAGGGATCAGACGCAGGGGAAGATATGATCTTGCGAACATGGTGATATACCTGTGCATCCCGTTCATCAGCGTGGCCACGTACATAGTCGAAGGACTGACCGGAGCAGAGTATTCGATGCTTCCGGTCGCATATACCATCCTGGACGTTGTCATAGCGCTTTATTATGACGGAGCTCATACCCACGATATCGCATTCCTTATCGCAGACCATCATAAATCCGATTCGACCAGGGCATATGCCGCCTTCGGACTGAACGGAAGGTTCCTCAGCTGCAACGAAAAGAGCTATGAATTCCTGCCTTTCCTGAAGGACATAAATGTGAACGACAAGCTCCCGAATGGGGACAGGATCGCGGATATCATCCTCGATCTGATCGACTCTTTCGAGCGCGATGAGCTCAGGTCCGTGAGATACCGTCTCGGAGACCTGACCTGCGAATGCGAGATATCTTACTTCTCCCTGCATGAGGGAGGCGCGAAGCACGGATACCTGCTGGACATACACGACGCGACAAAGGAGCAGGAGAACTACGATCTGATACAGAGCTACAACGAAAGGCTCAATGAAGAGGTCGAAGAAAAAACTGAAAACATACGCGACATGCAGCGCAAGATCGTGCTGGGAATGGCCGGCATCATAGAAAACCGTGACAACAACACGGGCGGTCACGTAAAGAGGACCAGTGACATAATAAAGATCATCGTCGACGAGATAACGGCGCGCGGCAGCATGGAGATCAGCGAGCAGATGGCTGAAGACATAGTCAGGGCCGCCCCTACCCACGACCTGGGCAAGGTCGCGATAGACAACAGCATCCTCAACAAGCCGGGAAAGTTCACCGACGAGGAATACGAGATAATGAAGACGCATTCGACGAAGAGCGGCGAGATGGTGATGATACTGCTCGACGGCGTCGAGGAGGAGCGCTTCGTAAAGGTGGCCTACAACGTGGCGCGCTACCATCACGAGAGATGGGACGGGCGCGGCTATCCCGAGGGACTGGTCGGCACCATGATACCTCTCGAGGCCAGGATAATGGCCATAGCGGATGTATATGACGCGCTTGTGAGCAAGAGGGTATACAAGGACCCGATGAGCTTCGAAAAAAGCGCATCCATAATGTGCGAGTGCATGGGCACTCAGTTTGACCCGAACATGAAGGCGGTGTTCCTGGGCTGCAGGGAAAAGCTCGAAGAATACTACAGGAATGCCGGAGAACAATGATAAGAAGGAGGCCTGCACAAAGATGCATGCGGTTACGAATATACAGAAATACTCGATACACGACGGCGACGGCATAAGGACAACGGTCTTTTTCAAGGGCTGCCATCTGAGGTGCTGGTGGTGCCATAATCCCGAAACGCAGCGCTTTGAGCCTGAGCTTCAGGTGGATGCCGAAAAATGCACCGGATGCGGCCGCTGCGAAGCGATATGTCCGGCCGGAGCGATATCCTTCGGCATGGAGCGCAAGGCGGCGATCGACAGGGACAAATGCCTGGTCTGCGGCCGCTGCGCTGATGTATGCCCGGGAAACATAAGGACTCTTGTCGGAAGGGACTACAGCGTAAAGGAGCTCGTGAAGATCTGCCTTCAGGACCAGATGTTCTACGAGGAATCCCACGGAGGCGTGACCCTTTCGGGCGGAGAGGTCATGGCAATGGATCCGGATTACATACTCGAACTCGTCAGAACGCTAAACCGTGAGGGAATAGACATCACCATAGACACCTGCGGGCAGGCGCCTTACGCCAATTATGAAGCCCTGCTTCCGTATGTGAACACATGGCTCTACGACATAAAGGTCATGGATCACGAGAAGCACAGAAAGTACATAGGCACAGACAATAACATTATACTGGACAACCTGAAAAGGATCGCCGGAGAGGGGGCCAGGATATACATTAGGATCCCGACGGTAAAGGAAGTCAACGGCGACGCCGATTCCATGGCCGCGATAATGGGTTTCCTCAAAGAGAACGGCATACATCCGGCTCAGGTGAATCTGCTTCCATATCACAGCACGGGTTCGCACAAGTACGGAAAGCTCGGAAGGGAATATCAGGCAGCGGAGCTGACAGCTCCGTCGGACGAAGAAATGGAAGCCTTCGTAAAGCAATGGAACGACGCCGGGTACTCGAACGTGAAGATAGGCGGATAACAAACAGCACCGTTTACTGCACCGTTTTACTGAAAACGGTGCGGTTTTTTCAGCGGAGTTCCATCGAAAGGTCTGCGCGGCCGTTATCGAAGGTCAGATGCCCCATCGCTCCGTTGATGAGCGTAAGCGACGGCTTTGTGTGACCGATGTCGGCGCTCCAGATCACAGGCACGTCAGTATCTGCAAACACTCTTTCGAGCAGGCTGAGATAATCGATGTCCGAAGCTTCGCCCGGCAGGAACGTCCTTCCGAAAACAACGGCCGAAGCGTCATCGAAAAGTCCCATAAGCTTCATTTTGAGCATCACGTACATCAGGGCGAGAGGATCCAGCGCGAAGTTGTCGAAGAACCAGATGAGCCCGTCACGGGAGTAGCGCTTTGCGAATCCCTTGAGGTCCTCATAAGACGTTCCTATGATATCGTCTATGACATCGATGCAGCCTCCGATGAGCCTGCCCGTAACATCCAGTTTAGAGGCTTCCGTGAGTTCGCGGTCCGGACCGCTGCCTGCCGGGACGAAGAGCTGCCAGTTTACCGGAGTGTTCATCTCATAGCAGCCGGTCTCCTCATCGAATCCCTCCGGAGCCCAGTACTCGTATGAATGCTGGACGGGGATATCGCCCCTAAGCACCGAAAGGGCGTTCAGCTGATACTCGTGAAGGGGCCTCCAGTCGAAAGCTCCCGCATTGAAGCCGTATATGGTCGCGATATCGAGCTTTGAGGTCATCAGCATCTCTATGCCCGTCGGATCCGAATAGCCCGCGAACCATTTCGGGTTCCTGAGAATGGCATTCTGATCGATATGCGGCAGCATCTCAAGAACGAAGTCGCCGCCTGAAGCGCAGATCACATTGGAGACATCAGGATCTTCGAACAGCTGATTGAACTCGCTGCCCCTTTCGGCTGCAGAAGCTGAAGGGTAGCCTTCGCTTCTTACGCTGTCTGTCTCATATATCTCAAAGCCTTCGCCGCGAAGGACCTCAAGCGAAAGATCGAATGACTCGAGCTTGCCGCCCACGCCCGCGCTCGGCGCGCATATTCCGGTTACAGATCCTTTTTCAGGAAATTCAGGGTAGATCATTTCTTGTCTCCGTTTCATCGCTGTTGATTTGCCATATGAGTATAACATCCGGATCGAATGATGTTGACGCAAAAAGACAAATTAGATAAAAAATTAACGGATTAATGATTGCTGACGCTTGATTATTAATGTAAAATGGTACTGTATGGATGACCATTTTTCCATAAATGTAAGTGTAGATCAAAAGACGTAGAGATGAAGGAGGAGCTAAGCAGATGAAAGTATCAAGCGTTCCTTTCAGCGGAACCAAAGAACAGGAAGCCAGGCTGCTCGAAGTGATCGCAAAGTATAAGGACATGAAAGGCGCTCTCATGCCGATCATGCAGGAGGCCCAGGATATCTACGGATATCTTCCTTATCAGGTGCAGAAGATCATTTCCGACGAAACAGGCATTCCTATCGAGAAGATTTATGGTGTAGCTACTTTCTATGCGCAGTTTTCGATGGAGCCGAAGGGCAAGTATACAGTGGCCGTTTGTCTGGGCACAGCTTGCTATGTAAAGGGCTCCGGAGCCATCCTCGAGGAGGTCGAGAAGGTACTCGGCATTCCTGATGGCAGCTGCACGGCGGACGGCAAGTTCTCGATCGAGACATGCCGCTGCGTAGGGGCATGCGGACTCGCGCCTGTCATGATCGTAGCCGGAGACGTATACGGCAAGCTCAAGCCTGAAGACGTAGAGGGCATTCTTGCCAAATACGAGTAGCATAGGAGGTTATGTCATGAAATCACTGCAAGAGTTAAAAGAGATCAGAGAGGCCAAGGCAGGCCAGGTAAATATCAGGTTCAATCCTGATAATGCTGAAGAAGCAGTCAAGACATATGTCCTCGTATGCGGAGGAACGGGCTGCACATCGAACCACAGCTGGGAGATCATGGACGAGCTCAAGAAGCTCATCGCGGCTGCCGGCAAGAAGGACGAGATCCAGATCATCCAGACAGGATGCCAGGGACTCTGCGCCAAGGGTCCTATCCTGGTAGTGCATCCGGGCAACGTCTTCTATCAGGAGGTCACTCCTGAGATGGTGGATCAGATCTTCAACGAGCACATCATCGGCGGCAGGCCGGTAGAGGAATTCCTCATGGTAGAGGAACTCACAAACGGCGAGAAGATCCACTATGTCGATTCCGCGTTCTATAACAACCAGATGAGAATGGCTCTCAGAAACTGCGGAAGGATCGATCCGGAGGACATCGATGAGTATATCGCTAGAGACGGATACATGGCTCTCAACAAGGCGCTCAACGAGATGACTCCTGACGATGTCATCAAGGAAGTCGTCGATTCGGGTCTGAGAGGACGCGGCGGCGGCGGATTCCCTACAGGAAAGAAGTGGATGTTCGCATCCGCTAACAGAGGGGAAGTCCAGAAATTCGTAGCCTGCAACGCCGACGAGGGCGACCCGGGCGCGTTCATGGACAGATCCATCCTTGAGGGAGACCCTCATTCGGTTCTCGAAGCCATGGCCATCGCCGGTTACGCGATCGGCGCGAACCAGGGTTATATCTATGTAAGAGCCGAGTATCCTATCGCTGTAGACAGACTGAAGATCGCTCTCGATCAGGCCAGAGACTACGGCGTGCTCGGCAAGAACATCTTCGGATCGGGATTCGACTTCGACATCGACCTGAGACTCGGAGCCGGCGCGTTCGTATGCGGAGAAGAGACTGCTCTGATGACTTCGATCGAAGGCAACAGAGGCGAGCCTCGTCCTCGTCCGCCGTTCCCGGCTGTAAAGGGTCTGTTCGCTCAGCCTACAGTTCTCAACAACGTTGAGACATATGCAAACATCCCGCAGATAATCCTCAACGGCGCAGGCTGGTTCAACCAGTACGGCACCGAGACGTCCAAGGGCACGAAGGTATTCGCTCTCGGCGGCAAGATCAACAACACGGGTCTTGTAGAGGTGCCTATGGGAACCACACTGAGAGAGGTAGTCGAGGAGATCGGCGGAGGCGTTCCTCACGGAAAGAAGTTCAAGGCCGCTCAGACCGGCGGACCTTCCGGCGGATGCATCCCTGCCAAGTCCTATGACGTTCCTATCGACTACGAGTCGCTCAAGGAGATCGGCTCCATGATGGGATCCGGCGGAATGATCGTTCTCGACGAGGACAACTGCATGGTGGACATCGCGAAGTTCTACCTCGGATTCACGGTAAGCGAATCCTGCGGAAAGTGCACGCCTTGCCGTATCGGCACAAGGCGCATGCTCGAGATCCTCGAGAAGATCAGCGAGGGCAGAGGAGAGATCGAAGACCTCGACAGACTGTATGATCTCGCCAAGTACATCCAGGCGAACGCTCTGTGCGGACTCGGACAGACAGCTCCGAACCCTATCCTTTCGACACTCGAGCACTTCAGGGATGAGTACGAAGCTCATATCGTAGAGAAGAGATGTCCGGCAGGCGTCTGCAAGGCTCTCCTCAACTACGTCATCGATCCTGACAAGTGCAAGGGCTGCACCAAGTGCGCGCGCAACTGTCCGGTACAGGCGATCAGCGGCGAAGTCAAGCAGCCACACGTTATCGATTCGGGTAAGTGCATCAAGTGCGGCGCCTGCATGGAGAACTGCGCATTCGGTGCCATAAGCAGAAAGTAGGAGGTGAGACCATGGCAGATATCAAAGTAACAGTTGATAATATTACTGTAACTGTTCCGGAAGGTTCCACCTTACTGGATGCAGCGCATAAGGCCGGCGTTTACATCCCTACGCTGTGCTACTTAAGAGACATCAACGAGATCGGCGCGTGCAGGATGTGCGTGTGCGAGGTCGAGGGTGCAAGAGCGCTCGTGGCTGCCTGTGTATATCCGTGCACGGACGGCATGATCGCTCATACGAATACTGAAAAGATCAAGGAATACAGACGCAAGACTCTGCAGCTCATCCTGTCGGATCACGATCAGGACTGCCTCGGATGCGTGCGCAGCACAAACTGCGAGCTCCAGGCGATGTGCAAGAGATACGGCGTCGAAAACACGGACTTCTACGCAGGCAAGAGGAACGAATTCAGCATCGACGATTCTTCCGCTTCCATCGTAAGAGACAACAACAAGTGCATACTCTGCAGAAGATGTACCGCGGCGTGCGAGAAGTATCAGGGCATCGGCGTCATCGGCGCAAATGAAAGAGGCTTCGATACATACATCGGTTCCGCGTTCAACCTGCCGCTCGCAGAGACGAGCTGCGTAAACTGCGGACAGTGCATCGTTGCGTGCCCGGTAGGCGCTCTGCACGAGAAGGATTCGACAGCCGCTGTCAAGGCCGCTCTCGAGGATCCTTCGAAGACAGTCGTCATCCAGGCCGCTCCTTCGGTCAGAGTCGGACTCGGCGAATGCTTCGGCATGCCGATCGGCGCTGAGGTCGAGGGCAAGCTCGCCGCAGGAATGAGAAGACTCGGCTTCGACGCTGTGTTCGACACGAACTTCTCGGCCGACCTCACAATCGTAGAGGAAGCCAACGAGCTTATCGAGAGAGTCACGAACGGCGGAGTGCTCCCTCTGATCACATCCTGCTCGCCGGGCTGGGTCAAGTTCATCGAGCACTACTATCCTGAACTCCTGCCTCACGTATCCAGCTGCAAATCTCCGCAGCAGATGTTCGGAGCAGTTGTAAAGAGCTACTGGGCGGAGAAGAAGGGCATCGACCCTAAGGATATCGTAAGCGTATCCGTCATGCCTTGCACAGCCAAGAAGTTCGAGGTCGGAAGACCTGATCAGGACGCCAACGGAGTGCCTGATGTGGACTACGCTCTGACCACCAGAGAGCTCGGCAAGATGATAGACGAAGCCGGCATCGACTTCATGAGCCTGCCTGACGAGGGCTATGACGATCCTCTGGGCGAAAGCACCGGAGCTGCCGTCATCTTCGGCGCCACAGGCGGAGTAATGGAAGCTGCGCTGCGTACCGCTGTAGAGTGGATCACCGGCAAGGAGCTCGGCAAGGATCTCCTCGAGTTC
>CADBFL010000074.1 GCA_902793875.1 uncultured Eubacteriales bacterium
CGCTGAGTTCGCCTTTGCGCAGCGCGCTGTATATCTTTTCGGCTGTCAGGAATCCGGACTCCCTGCGTATCTTCCGGATCATGCCGCTCTTTTCGCCGTCATCGTCCGTCCCGGTGCACGGCAGACCGAGCTCGCTGATCACGGACTCCGCCGCGATGTCGCAGGCCAGGTCCCAGTATCTCACGTCGATATCCGCGCCTGTAAAAGGATGACAGAATATGCAGTGCAGCACCGAATGAAGATATGTGCGTGCCAGATTCTCTTTTGACGCAGCATATGTCCTGAGCACGAAGGCAGGGTCATAGTACAGCACCCGGCCGTCGGTACCGAAGCTTCCATGACAAAGTTCTCTTCCGTGAAAGGCAAGCGCCGTATCCATGTAGCGCAGATTCACAAGAAGGCGGTTCCTCGAGATGTCGAGCACCTCTCCGGCAAGTCTGTTAAGTTCTTCATGCTTTGCCTGATCCATTTTGATGCGGTATCACCGGAGGTCCCGGGGTCTCAGTCGTGGTCCTGCTTCTTTTCGAACATCTCTTTCAGATAATTTGTTGTCCTTGCCGCAAGCTCATGGTCTTCGCCAGAGGAGCTCACGCCTATCACCAGCGGATCTCTTTTCACGATACCCGGAAAAAAGAAATCGCAGAGACTCCTGTCGCAGGCGGCATTGACCGGTATGCCCCGCCTCCTGCACATGCCCGCGATCCTTATGTCCGTTCCCGCATGCCCCGTCGCGGCGAGCACGATATCCGCCCCGTCAAGGTCATCCTCGCTGAAGCGTCTGCTGTGAAGAGTTATGCGTCCGGCATCCGCGAGCGCCTGTACCGACGGATCGGCCTCCGGGGCGATGACAGTGACGGAACCGGCGAAGTCCAGTATGGCTGCGATCCTTCTCGCCGCTATCCTTCCCGCTCCGGCAAAGAGCACTCTTTTGCTGCTGAGATCCACAAACATCGGAAAGTACATACTCATTCGTAAAACCTCTTTTTTATGAAGTGGTTGAGCACTCCGCCCGCAATGATGATGGCGAGAGCTATGTAGATGACCTTCATCGCGGCATCCTGCGTGTCCGCTATGGTCCCTCCCTCTTCGGAAAGATCGATAAGCACCGCATCGCCAGGAAGAGACGAGGCGAGGAATGCTATGTCCCTGTCGTACCACTTCTGCTTCTTCTTGCTGTACGCAGCGCATGGCATCTCTTTGTTGAGCGCTTCCACATCCATTTCAAACTGTCCGAAGCCGCTGCTCTCATCCGCGGGGATCCAATCGGATCTGTCCGCCTTTTCGGCCTCTGCGGCCGTGCCCGGATACACGTATGCGTAGCTGGTGCTTGACAGGGTGATCACGGCGCTCATCCGTCCGTCTTTGTTAGTGAGACTCGCGTCCGTTATTTTGAAGAACCGCGAACTCGACAGCGCTTCAGCATCGTATGTTCCCTCTCTGACATCTTCCGGATAGACCGGAGTCATGCTGTAGATGAGAGTCCCGTCCTGCAGGCTCCTGTCACGCTCAGCGGAGTTCTCTTCCTCTTCGACGCCTATGCCTTTTTCGCTGTCCTTCAGTACCAGCGGCCCGGCAAACACAGCCCCCGGCCCCGCGGTCAGAAGGACTGCTGCTGTCATTATCAGTATTGCTGTTATGGATGCGATGCGTTTCATTCTTCTATAGATTCTTCTTCCGGTATATGAAGAAAACGGATACAGCGCCCAGCACGGCAAGCCATGCAAGGAGCACGATGTACCCTGTGATTCCCGCCGCTTCTCCGTTTGCTATGCTCCTGATCATGCCGCTTGCCTGCGAAAGAGGAAGTGCTTCTATGAACTGTCTGAATCCGTCCGGCATCTCCTCTGTCGAAAAGAAAGTATTGCACAGGAAAGACATCGGCATGATTATGTACGTGTTGAATCTCGGAGCATCCGAGTAGGTCTTTGCCATAAAAGAGAGAACCAGCGCCAGCGTCGCGAACACCGCTCCGTTCAGCAGCATGATCAGAAAAGAAAGGCCGTTGAAGACGAGTCCGTGCCTCACCGGTACGGTGATGACAAGTATCACGCAGGCGGCATAGATCCCGCGCAGGCTCCCTCCGATGATCTGACCGAGTATGAACTGCCAGAGCGGAGTGGGCGATATCATGACCTGATCCAGCGCCTTCTCGTACAGCCTCTGTACGCTCATGCTCTGAGCTATGGCGCCGAAGCTGCCTGTCATCGTGACCATGGCGACCAGGCCCGGCACAAGGAACTGTATGTAAGGCTGGCCGTGTGAAGTCGTCCGTATGCCAAGTCCGAATACTATGAGGTACATCAAAGGAGCGATCATCGCCGCTACGGTGATCTTATAAAAGTCACGCCTGAACTCGACCCATTTTTCCCAGAGTACCGTTATGATCCCCATCTGTCTCCTACAGCCTTCGTCCCGCGACCTCCACGAATACATCCTCAAGCGTCGTCTGCCTCAGAGCAGAGTCGGACGCGGTCTTTTCAAGGTATCTTATCGCTTCATCCCTGTCAGCGAAATGAGTGCACTCAAGACCTGTTTCGCCGGTCTCATCCACCGTATATTCTCCGAGTTCCTTTATGAGCGCTTCAGGTCTGTCCAGCTTCTGAAGCCTGCCGCGGTTTATCATCGCCACCCGGTCGCAGAGAGCTTCGGCTTCTTCGATGTAATGTGTGGTAAGCAGTATCGTTCTGCTGCCGCCTCTTATCTGTCTCAGCAGATTCCACATCTGGCGCCGCGACAGAGCATCCATGCCGGCGGTAGGCTCATCAAGAAGCAGTATTTCAGGGTCGGTCAGAAGCGCCCTGCATACCATGAGCTTGCGCTTCATGCCGCCCGAAAGATGCCTGACTGTCCTCCTTCGGATGTTCTGAAGCCCGGCAAACTCCAGCAGTTCTTCAGACTTCCTCTTTATCTCCTTTTTCGGCATGTAATAGAGCCTTCCCTGATATTCCATGACCTCATCGACCGTCATGTCCTGGCGCATCGAATACTCCTGAGTTATCACGGCCAGTCTGCTCTTCTGTCCTGAAGCCGCTCTGGTGAGTCTTTCTCCATCTATGTAAATCTCACCTGATGAAGGCAGGAGCACCGTTGAGAGCATGCTTATCGTCGTGGTCTTGCCGGCGCCGTTGGGTCCGAGCAGACCGAAAAACTCTCCTGTCCCGATCTCAAACGAGAGGCCGTCTACAGCTGTGAATTCCCCGAATCTCTTTGTCAGTTCCCTGAGCTCTATCATTCCTTACTTTTCTTTCTTTTCTTTTGCCACTATGAGCGAGAAATAACCGCTGTCATCGGGTATCTCGTCAATGGATCTGTATACCTTCTGGTTTTCCATGCTGCAGTTTTCGACCGCCTGCACCTCGAAATCCGTGCGCGAGAGCATCTCCTTGACCTCGCGCATTTTGCTCGCGGATTTCATCAGGACATAGTTTCCCGGCCACTTCAGCGAGCCCTCCTCCGCATTGTGGAGAGCAGGCACGACATGGAGGGCTTCGTTCCATTCGGCAAGCGGGACATTGAGCGCCGCAGCCGCAGCGCAGAACGATGTGACCCCCGGCACGAGCTCCGTCCTGTATCCGTCTTCTTCGAGCAGATGTTGTATATAACTGAACGTGCAGTAAACCGCCGGGTCACCGAGGGTGATATACACCACGTTCCTGCCCTGATCGAGATATCTCTCGATGGTATCGGCTGCCTCCCTGTGGCTCTTCGCGATAAGTTCCCTGTCCCTGATCATAGGCATATATACCGGAACGAGTTCCTTGCTTTCAAGTTCCGGCACAGCTCCGAGAGCTATTTTGTATGCGACGGCATCCTTCGGGACCTTGCCCGGGACAGCTATCACGTTGTTTTCGCGTATGAGCCTGCAGGCTTTGGCGGTCATCAGTTCAGGATCTCCCGGACCGACTCCCACACCGTATGCGATCCCTTTACTCATCATTCCCTCCGAGTTCTTCAAGCAAATCGACAAGAGCGTCAAGCGTTGCCTCTTTCGCGATGCTGACCTTCATTCCGTATTTCTCTGCTTCGGCGGCTGTCATATGTCCTATGCATACCGCGTTTATGCTGTTCAGGTCCAGATACCTGATGCTGTTCACAAAGCCTCTTACAGTCGAGGCGCTTGTAAATACAGCATATGTGTCAGGACCGTCAAATACTTTTTCTGCGTCGAACCAGTCTGCACGGGCATAGACCGTATCGTAGGTCGGGATATCATCGATGATGGCCCCTTCCGCTTTTGAAAGTTCATCTGTGAGTTCCCTGTTTCCGGCAGCGGCTCTTGCTATGAGCACGCGCTCGCCTTTCCGCAGCATCTTTGCAAGGCCATGTCCGAGCGCCCTTCCGCTGTATTCTTCGGGGACAAAGTCTGCCTTCAGACCGCGCTTTGAGAGTTCCTTCTCAGTGCCGCTCCCAAGACATGCTATCCTTGTGCCCGCAAGCGCTCTTATATCGTGCGATCTCATGAGCATGTCGAAGAATACCCTGACTCCGCTCGGGCTGGTCAGCACCAGCCAGTCATACAGACCGTCAGCAAGTCCGCTGACCGCCCCTTCTATCCTCCCGGTATCCTTTGCAGGCTCTATCGAAATCGTCGGAAGTTCTATGACTTCCGCTCCTTTTGCCCTCAGTTTTGCCGAAAGCTCCGAGCTGAGTTCCTTCGGTCTCGTGACCACAGCCCTCACTCCCGCGAGCGGCAGTGCCTGCCTCCAGGCAAATTCATCCGCAAGCTTTGTGACAGTTCCGACGACTATCACTGCAGGCATCTTTACGCCGTGCTCCTCAGCAGCAGCCGTTATCCCCGCAACATCAGATCTTATGATCCTCTGCTCCGCCGTAGTTCCTTTTTCGATGACCGCGGCCGGAGTATCCGTTTCCATTCCGGCGTCCATGAGGCCTTTCATCAACACAGGCAGTGAAGATATCCCCATCAGGAACACAAGAGTCCCGCCGGACTTCACGAGGCCTTCGAAGTCTATATCGTATGTATGATCCTTCCTTCTGTGTCCGGTAATGATGTGGATCCCGGAGCAGTGATCCCTGTGCGTAACCGGTATTCCCGCATAGGCAGGAACTGCCAGAGCGCTTGTTATGCCTGGCACGATCTCATATCGGACCCCGTATCTGACGAGCAGCTCGAGTTCCTCGCCGCCCCTGCCGAAGAGAAAAGGGTCTCCGCCCTTGAGTCTCACGACTTTCCTGCCTGCGAGCGCTCTGTCGAGAAGCACTTCATTTATCTGCTCCTGCTTCATCGTATGATGTCCGGCTCTCTTGCCGGCATATATCACTTCTGCGCTCTGCGGTATCATGGAGAGGACACCGGGTCCGACGAGGGCATCCGTGACTACGGTATCGGCTCCGGCCAGGATCTCGCATCCCTTTACGGTCATGAGACCCGGATCTCCCGGGCCGGCTCCTGTGAGCCACACCTTTCCCGGTCTCCTGTTGTTTCCTGTCAGCGCAAGCAGCCTGCGGGCGAGCTTTCTGCCGAGTTCCTCCGCCTCGGCAGCCGGTCCGGAGACGCATTCTCTGACCCCTCTCTCCCTGTGCTCATCGTATCTGAACCCCAGAATGTGCATCACATCGCCCTCGATCCACGAATAAGCCGCGTCAGGCGACCCGCAGTCGGCTCCGATCTCTCTCACGAAAGCTCTTTCGGCAAATGCGGAGAGTTCAGACTCTCTGTCATTAAGAACGTGCATGCATTCAGCATCCTCAGCCCTGCACTGTATGCCGAGTATGCCCTGACACGGAGACGGGACTATCTCTTCCGGGCTGAAAAACCTGCTGATCCTGTGCTCAAGCCCGAGCCTGATCACTCCTGCCGCAGCGAGCACGAGAGCCGAATACTGTCCCTCATCGAGTTTTCTTATCCTGGTCTCCACATTGCCCCTCACCGGTTTTGTTACAGCGCCGGGAAAGAGTTCCCTGACCTGGAGGCTCCTTCTGAGGCTCGAAGTGCCTATCGGGAGAGACAGATCGATCTCATCTCTGCCCTCCGGGAGTATGAGTACGTCCCTGGGGTCTTCTCTTTTCGAGCAGGCCGCGACCGGCGTCTCTCCGGGGACATCCATAGTCATGTCCTTGAGGCTGTGTACGGTAAGATCGACCTTTCCTTCAAGCAGCGCCTGCTCGAGTTCCTTTACGAAAAGGCCTTTGCCGCCTATCTGATCAAGAGTCTTATCGAGCATCCTGTCTCCTGCCGTCGTCATGGTCTCTATTCTTATATCATGACCGGGATATGCTTTCGCGAGATCCTTCATCACGAGTTCGGACTGTATGACTGCAAGCCTGCTGGCTCTGCTACCTATTACAGTTTTATTTCTTCCGCTGATGCCCATAACGAAGCTATCCTATCCTGCCTTCTCTGATGCATTTTGCGATTTCTTCCGCGAAATATGTCTCATACACCGAAGCTCCGGCGCGATATGCGGAGACCGCCATCTCGCACATGACAGACTCTTCGTCTATCCATCCGTTCTTCGCTGCCGCCTTTACCATGGCGTATTCTCCGCTGACGCTGTATGTCGCCACCGGCACATTGGTATTGTCATGTACTTCCTTAACGATATCCAGATATGACATGGCCGGCTTGACCATGATGATGTCGGCGCCCTCACGTATGTCCAGCAGAGCCTCTCTCAGGCCTTCTCTCGCGTTGTGATAATCCATCTGATAGCTCTTCCTGTCGCCGAAAGCCGGCGCAGAGCCCGCCGCCTCGCGGAAAGGTCCGTAGTAAGACGATGCATATTTTACGGCATAAGACATTATCGGGGTACCTGTATGACCGCCGGCATCGAGCGCATATCTGATAGCTGCCACCCTGCCGTCCATCATGTCCGACGGGGCTACCATGTCCGATCCCGCCCTTACCTGTGAGACCGCAACCTTCTGCAGAAGCTCGAGGGTGCTGTCATTATCGACATCGTAATGGCCGCAGCATTCGTGAAGCACTCCGCAGTGGCCGTGTGAGGTGTATTCGCACATGCACACGTCCGTGATCACGAACATTTCAGGATAATGCTCCTTGATATGCGAGACAGCTCTTTGTATGATACCGTCTTCAGCGTAGGCCTGTGTTCCCAGTTCATCCTTTTTCTCCGGTATGCCGAAGAGCATAATGCTGCAGACTCCTGCCTTGAGGAGAGACTCGATCTTCCCGTCAGTCATGTCGACGGTATATCTGTACTGACCAGGCAGGGCTTCGATCTCTTCGATCCGTCCTTTTCCGTCCGTGACGAACATCGGATATATAAGTGATGAAGCATCCACTCTGGTCTCTCTTACCATTCTTCGCAGTCCGGGCGTGCTTCTGAGCCGGCGAGGTCTTTCTGTCATTTCCATGAATTATTGCTCCCTTCAAACTACTTATTTGTCCCGGCCCCTTATTTTCCTTATCACTTCATCGTAGTTCTCCGCTCTGTGCGGGAAGGTGCAGTCCGTGCATACCTTTATCCTTCTGCCGTCCTTTTCTATGAACGCGGGATCCCCCGGACAGCCCTCCATATGGTACAGCGGACAGTAGCAGAAGAGGCAGTTGATCTCCTCAATGCCCCTGTGGCAGGGATAGAACCTGCATTCCTTATTCGCAAA
>CADBFL010000075.1 GCA_902793875.1 uncultured Eubacteriales bacterium
CATGCGCACAAAGAAGGCTGCGGAATTCCTGCAGGCGGCCGAGGAGTACAACCTCGCGATACACGAAAAGCCGGCCGAGGACATGTCGCAGTATCTGGAATCTCCGGACGAGATCCTGAAAGCCAGCGACGAGCAGCTGGTGAATGCTTTCATACTCTTCCTTACGCGAAAGAAGAAAGTCGAGGAGGTCTCGAAGCGCTACCAGAGAGTGCGCCGCAGAAAGGAATCGATAGAAGCACGCATCAGGGATATGACCGTGCTGCTCGGCGAAAAACTGACGCCGGGGGTATCGGGCGTATCCTTTACGGAGCTGCTGCCTGAAGAACCGGACAGGTATGACGTGACGCTGTCGTTCATGTCGCTGCTCTCGATGATCAAGAACATGGAGTACGACGCCGAGCAGGCGGAGAACTTCGGAGAGATCACGGTAGTCAGAAAGGACCCGGAGATACTGGCGGCGCAGGCCGACGCAGAGGCGGCGGGAGTCATAGAATACAGCGATGATGAATTCGACGACGGATTCGAAGAGGATACCGAAGACGATTACTATATTGGAACGGAGGCTGCAGATGTACAGTAAGAAGACGATGAAATCCGCGCTCGAGACCATGATGTTCATGTGGGGAGAGCCGCTTGAGGTAAAGGACGCGGCCGAGGTCCTCGAGGCCGACAGAAAGGAAGTAAGAGAGCTCTTCAGGGAGCTCATGGATGAATACGAGCAGGAGGGCCGCGGCATAAGGATCAGGGAAGTCGATGATGCCTTCGGATTCGTGACCTTCGTGGAGAACGACCTCTTCGTAAAGAAGCTCTGTACGCCTGTAAGGGTAAGGAGACTGTCGCAGGCGGCTCTTGAGGTGCTCGCGATAATCGCCTACCGCCAGCCGGTAACAAGATCCGAGATCGATTCGATCAGGGGCATCAAAAGCGAGAGGGTCATCGACGGGCTGATCGACAAGGGCCTCGTCGAGATAAAGGGAAGATCCGAGGGAGTCGGCCGGCCGCTGATCTATGCGACCACAAAGGAATTCCTGAAGAAGTTCGGATTCACCTCGCTGAAGGATCTGCCTGAGGTGCCTGAATACGAGGAGATGAGGCGCGAGCGCGAGGAGGAAGGCTACGGCCAGATGTCCATCGACTTTGAGAACGGCGATGCGGATGCTGAAAACGAAGACGCCGCCGGTGAAAAAGAGAAGGAAGAAAAAGAGTGATGCGGATCAACCAGTACATAGCTTCGGCCGGCGTCTGCAGCAGGCGGGCGGCCGATGAGCTCATAGAAAAAGGAAGAGTAAAGATCAACGGTGAGGTCCTCAGGACCATGGGATACCATGTGCAGGAGGGGGACGTGGTCGAGGTCGACGGAAGGCGCGTGGAGCCCGAGACAAAGAAGGTCTATTACCTCCTGAACAAGCCGGCGGGCTATGTGACGTCCACGGCGGACAGGGAGGGAAGGCCTCTTGTGACAGAGCTCGTGCCGGACAGCGTCAGGGTCTTCCCGGTCGGAAGACTGGACCTCAATACGACAGGTCTTCTCATACTCACCAATGACGGCGAGCTTTCAAATAAGCTGATGCATCCCTCGGGAGAATTCAATAAGAAGTATCTTGTAAGAGCGCAGGGCATCGTGACAAGGGCAGAGGCGGCAAGACTCGAAAAGGGAGTCGATATAGGCGGCTTCGTTACTTCGCCTGCCGAGGTGCATCTCATAAAGCATGACAGAAACTCCACGCTTGCCGAGATAATCATACATGAAGGGAAGAACCGCCAGGTGAGGCGCATGTTCAAGGCCATAGGGCATCCGGTGCTCGAGCTCTGCCGCACGGGCCTGGGCAATCTCGAGACAGGAAAGCTCGCCGTCGGTCAGTGCCGCAGGCTCGGCCCTGCCGAGGTGGAGTATCTCAAAAGGGTCTGACAATGAAGTCAAGAAGGCTTGCATCAAATACAAGAATGCTGTCTGCCGCGATGCTGCGCCTGCTCCCGATGCAGGTGCTGATGCTCGCGGTAGCGTCTTTGAACAGCCTCATATCCGGGTGGTTCGCCTCGAACTATGTCGGCGAGAGCGCCATGAGCGCCGTAGGCCTTTACGCGCCGGTGCAGATGCTGATCGGAGCGCTCGGGGGCGTGCTGGCAGCCGGAGCGGCCATACTGTGCGGGGAATACGCGGGCAGGAACGAGCATGATAAACTCCGCAGCGTATTCACGGTGAACGTGGCGGCTGCCGCGGTCACAGGGGCGGCGCTCGGGGCCGCGCTGCTCTTTCTCGGCGGCAGCGGCATGACGGGGTTCTTTACTGAAGATCCGCTGATAAAGCCCGCCTTCGACAGCTACATCAGAGTCCAGGCGGCGGGCGTGCTTCCGTATCTGGTGCTTACTCAGATGCCGTCCTATCTCATAATGGACAACAGAAACCGCCGGGCGCTGGCTTCGGGCATCGTGTTCGCGCTCAGCAACGTGGCGTTCAATATTATCTTTGTATGCGTGATGCGGATGGGTACCGCAGGCCTTGCGCTTGCCTCTGTGCTGGGGACGTGGGCATGCCTGCTTGTCGAAGCGGAATGCTTCATAAGAGGAAAAGCGTCGGTCGGCTTTTCGCTCAGATCTGCGGAGTGGAAGGAACTCCCCGCGATGATAAAGATCGGATTTCCGGGCGGGGCGACGTACATCTATCAGGCGGCCCGCGGATACATAGTCAACAGGCTCATACTCTCGTATGCAGGAGAGAACGGCCTGGCCGCTTTCACCGCCTCGAATGTCTTTCTGCTGGTCTTCTGGGCGCTGCCTGCGGGAATGCTCGTCGTATCGCGCATGATGATAAGCGTGAGCATAGGCGAAGAGGACAGGCAGACTCTGACGGATGTCATGAGGGTAATGTTCGCGCGCTTCATACCGATCCAGTGCGCTGTCTCGGCAGTGCTTTGCGCCATGGCGGTGCCGCTGACCCATCTGTTCTTCCATGATCCTTCAGACCCGGTATTCATGATGACGGTGTGGGGATTCAGGCTGCTGCCTCTGTGCATGCCGCTGTCAGTCATCTATCTGCATTTTACATGCTATTATCAGGCGTCGGGAAGGGAAAAGTTCGCCAACTTCCTTGCCGTTCTCGACGGAGTCGCTGACGTAGTGATCGTGAGCCTTGTGCTGATGCCTGTCATCGGCATGAACGGCGTATACCTGGCCAATGTGGCGAACGGCGTGATCACCGTCGTCCTCATTTTCGCTTTCGCGTGCGTGATGAACAGGCATATCCCGCGAAACATGGAAGAGCTGATGGTCATACCCGAAGGCTTCGGGGCAGATCCCGAAGACCGGCTGGCCTTCACTGTCCGGACGCCTTCGGAGGCTGCCGGGATAGCGGAGGAGATACAGGACTTCTGCAGCAGACACGGCGCTGATGAGAAAAAGGCGTATGCGGCGGGGCTCGCCGCGGAGGAGCTGGCGGAGAACATAATAGAGCACGGCTTTTCGAAGGACAGCCGCGATCACAGCATCGATGTGAGAGTCGTATGCCGTGAAGACGGATTCACCCTCCTCATAAAGGACGACTGCGCCGCTTTCGATCCGGTCGCCATGCGCGAGCTTGAGGACAGGGAAAGGGATGCCGGCAGGGTAGGGCTGCGGCTCGCCTTCGGCATGGCGAAGGATGTTCAGTACCAGAACATACTGGGGCTGAACATACTAACGATCAGGATATAGGAAAGGAAAGCATAAGCATGCCAAACGATTCGGAGTACAGGGAAAAAACCGAAGCTGAATACAGAAAATGGCTGGAATACGACGATTTGCCTGAAGACCTGCGAAGTGAGCTGGAGGGCATGAGCGATGCAGCTGTCAAAGATGCCTTCTACAGGGATCTTGCTTTCGGTACCGGAGGCCTTCGCGGAATACTCGGCGCAGGCACGAACCGCATGAATGTCTTTACCGTTGCAAAGGCGAGCCAGGGTCTGGCAAACCATGTCAATGCCGGATCTGCTGATGCACCATCGATAGCTGTCGCTTTTGACAGCAGAAAGAAGTCGGCTGTATTCGCCAGGACTGCTTCGTGCGTCTTCGCGGCCAACGGCATCAGGGCATATCTTTTTCCTGAGATCATGCCTACGCCGTGCCTGTCATTTGCGGTAAGAGAGCTCGGCTGCTCTGCCGGCATAGTGATCACGGCTTCACATAATCCGTCAGATTATAACGGATATAAGGTGTATGGAGCCGACGGCTGCCAGATCACCACGGAAGCCGCTGCTGCCATACTTGCTGAGATAGAAAAGGTGGACATCTTTGAAGATGTGAAGAGCGTGCTGTTTATGGAGGGGCTTGTAAACGGCATGATCACCAATATAGATGATGATGTGTACACATCGTTCATCGGGGCGGTCAGGAACCAGTCTGTAGTGTATGGTGATGATATCGACCGCGACGTGGCTATAGTCTATACTCCGCTGAACGGGACCGGTCTCGGACCTGTCACGAGAGTCCTGACGGAATCCGGCTTCACCGGTATCACTGTGGTCGAAGAACAGCGCTGGCCGGACGGCAATTTCCCCACATGTCCGTGTCCTGATCCCGGGATGCGCGAAGCGATGGAACCCGGTCTGAAGTACTGCGAAAAGACGGGGGCGGACCTGCTGCTTGCGACAGACCCTGACGCAGACAGATGCGGTATCGCAGTCAGAGACGGCAATGGATACAGACTGCTGAGCGGCAATGAGACCGGCCTTCTGCTTCTCGACTTTATATGCAGTCAGAGACAGAAGCACTGCAGGATGCCTGCGCATCCGGTATTCGTAAAGACGATAGTGACAACGGATCTGGCAGAAAAGATCGCAGATCATTACGGCGCTGAGACTGTCAATGTGCTGACGGGATTCAAATTCATCGGTGAGGTGATCGGAAAGCTCGAAGCGGAAGGAAGGGGATCCGATTACATCTGCGGATTTGAGGAGTCCTTTGGTTATCTGACAGGCACGTATGTGCGCGACAAAGATGCAGTGGGCGCTGCTTTCATGATATGCGAGATGTTTGCGTATTATAAGAAGAGGGGAATCAGCCTGACAGATAAGCTGGAGGAGATATACAGGACTTTCGGTTACTGCATGAACACTCTTCACAGCTATCAGTTCGAGGGTGCGTCCGGCATGCTTAAGATGCAGGAGATAATGGCCGGATTCCGCAGCGGAGCTGATCCGGAAGGAGGCCTCAAGGTCAGGAAAATACTTGACTATATCGATGGCCTGGATGGCCTGCCGGGATCCGATGTAATAAAGTTCGTGTTTGAAGACGGCTCATCGGCAGTGATCCGTCCAAGCGGCACCGAACCAAAGCTGAAGATGTATATAAGCATAATGGCAGAGGACAGGAAAGCAGCGGAAGCATCAGAAGAAAAACTGACTGAAGAGCTGGAAAGGCATCTGAGCCTGAAAAACGGATATAATATATAGCAAAAAACGGCTGCTGCTACAGGGAACTGCGGATAAACGCATCGATACTGTCTATCAGCGCTGAGGTGTTGGACCGGTAAGATCTGTAATCGGTGTGTTTTGCCATCTCTATCGCTTCGTCCAGCGTATCGCAGTCCTGCCATTTGCATATCAGACCGGACTCGCTGAACTGATCCAGAAGCTGCAGTTGATGGTCGTCTACGTGTTCGCCGTACCGGGCAAGCCGCGGTACCGCGATCACTTTTTTTCCTTTTTTGACGGCGTTGATGATCACACCTGTTCCGCCGTGCGTTATGACCATATCGGCCTGATCCATCTGCGCATCGAAGCGGTCTCTGTCGAGAAACGGCGTGCACGGAAAATTTTTCACCTTATAAGTGCTGTATCCTGTCTGGGCATACAGGCTGTCCGTGATCCTCCCCTGCGACACCAGGTCATCCAGCGCTTTCAGCAGGCGGTCAAACTGAAATTTCTGCGATCCGACAGTCACGAAAACAGTCATTCAGTAGATACCTCCTTCATATACTGCGTCAGGATAGATCTCCAGCATGGATTCCCACTGAACATAGAACCGGTCCGCAAATCTGTACAGGAGCTTTCCTGTCTGAGTCGGCGAGGATACCTTTGCGAAAGACTCGATATAGATAAGCTTTCCTCCGAACAGTTTGACGAGAAGCGAAGCGGGGATCATGGCCAGCACCCCCGTGGTGATGACTGCGTCAGGACGCTCCCGTATCATTATTCCGAGGGACTGCAGAGAGATCACAAAAAATTTCAGAGGAAACAGAAGCTCCCTGCGGTTCACCATCAGGGTGTAGTATATCCTGCGGCCGCCGGTGTCGAGCCGGTAATCTGTTTTTTCGGTAATTATGAAGCTGTCGTATTTATCCATCAGGGGAGCGAGCATCATCAGCTGCTCAAAATGTCCGCCGGTGGATGCAGCAAAGCAGAGTTTCTTTTTTTTCATGACGCGTTTTTGCTGTGAACATCGAAAAGTTCCATCCATTTTTCGAGACATATGTAGCGGAAAAGCCCGATATCATCCTTGCCACGTGTCAGCTTGTCCCAGTCGCGCAGTATCCTGTGCCGGTCGATATATTTGCCCGCTCTGAAGTCAGGATCGGCAAACACGGCCCTGTACTGATCTTCGTGCGATGCGATCCATGAATTCTCCGGAGTGTAGAATCCGATCTTGTCACGGCGGTTGCGAATGACCTCAGGCATGTCAAGCGCCATGCGCATCACGGCCTTGGAATAGCCGTCACTGATCTTGGCGTTCAGAGGGAGGCTCATCGCGTATTCGACCAGCCTGTAGTCAAGGAACGGCAGACGGTCCTCTATCGAGAATGCCATCGAGTTGCGGTCCACATATCTGAGCAGCGCAGGCAGCACGATACTGTCAAAGTCATTCAGAAGGAACCTCTCGTTGTCCGCATAGCTGTTGTTCAGCTCGCGCTTTGCAAAGGACGGCTCGAGATATCTGTGGCGGATGTCGCCGCTGCCGGACCTGCCCAGAAACTGACGGAACATATTGAGATCAGCCAGCAGTGACACGTTCTTTCCTTTGCGTATGTACGGGAGATAATAAAATATTTCCTTCGCTGCAAGGCCGAATCTGCGCGCGGACAGAAGCCGTTTGATGTAGTAGAATCTCGCTTTTCTGTATCCGCAGAGCATTTCATCCGCGCCCTGGCCGTCAAGGAGCACTGTGACGCCGTTCTCGTGAGCCAGTTTCATGACGCAGTAAGAAGCATACATGCTGGTGGATACGAAAGGCTCGTCCTGAGTATATATGAGATGATCCAGATCGCTGAACAGCGTGTCGCCGTCAGGATAAGTGAAATAAGCTTTGACTCCGGTCTTCGCGACGACTGAATCGATAAAGATGCGCTCATCGTTGGGATCTCCCCTGTAACAGGAAGAAAAAGTTTTCTGTTCGGTGCCGGCGTTCTGCTCGCGCAGCTGACGGCTGCTTTCGCATACGATGGATGAGGAATCCAGACCTCCGGAAAGGCAGCTGCCCACAGGCACATCCGCCCTCAGCCTCAGCTTTACCGAATCCCTGAACAGATCGC
This sequence comes from uncultured Eubacteriales bacterium, assembly GCA_902793875.1. Classification (GTDB taxonomy): domain Bacteria; phylum Bacillota; class Clostridia; order Peptostreptococcales; family Anaerovoracaceae; genus Crickella. The sequence continues at coordinate 7,502 of CADBFL010000075.1, forward strand.
GGAACTTCAGGACGGTCTGATAGTTCACTTCGCCGGTAAGCTGCTCGAGTTCATAATACCGGTGTATCTGCTGTCTGCCCTGCGCATCTATGCGCATGCAGCATCCGGCGGGAAGGCGGTAAACGCCTTCAAAGAAAGTTTCTTCCGTGCAGTCGACGAAGCCGTTGACAAGATAATCGAATATCACGGCATCGTTGGCCTCTCTTCTGATCCTGCCGTCCTGAAGAAGGGTCTTGATCTCGGAGGCGAACACAAAATATCCCGGCAGATTCGTGTAGTAAAGAGGCTTTACTCCGAAGCGGTCGCGCGAAAGAAACAGCTCCTCTGTCACACGGTCGTAGATAACGATCGACCAGAATCCGTTGAAACGGGTAAGGCATTCTTCGCCCCAGCGATCATAGGCTGCCGGTATCACTTCGGAATCGGTATTGGTATGAAAAGCATAACCCTCCCTGATCAGCTCGTCCCGTATCTCGATGTAGTTGTAGATCTCGCCGTTGAAGACCATGGCATAGCGATCGCCATAGAGCATGGGCTGATGGCCGGCGCTTGACAGATCGATGATGGACAGACGGACGTGCCCCAGTCCCGCCGGGCCTTCAAGAAAAGTGCCCCGGTCGTCAGGACCGCGATGTTTCTGGGTCTCATTCATCCTGTCCAGCAGCGCCTGCTGATCCTTTTTGCTGTCCGGCGAGCCGTAAAAGCCGCATATTCCGCACATATACTTTCCTCCGGTTGATAAACTGATAACAGACGCCGGCGCGTCAGAGCTGCTGCGTCTTACGGCCGGTCTCGCCGATGATCCTGAGATATTCGTCGGCGCACTTTTTCCATGAAAAATCTGCAATGATCTTCTGCGAGCTCTCATCCAGATCCTCAACGGACGGATAAGGGCCGCAGATCCATTCTATCACAGCGTCATCGCTTTCGCACAGGCAGTGGCCGCGCAGGCCCCTGAGCGTCAGGCTCGGTCCGAGAGCATCGCGCGCCGCAACGGATGTGCCGTAATAAACGGCCTCCATTATGGCCATTCCGAATATTTCCGCGGTGCTCATGTTGATATAGTAATCGGACATATGGTAGATCTTCCACATGTCGTCGAAAGGGACGCGGTCGAGAATCTTCACGCGGTCTTCAAGACCGTATTCGCTTATCTTCTGATCGACCTGCGGCCGCAAAGGACCCCTTCCGACGAGCAGAAGCCTGAACTTTTTGCGGTCTCCCGCCTTATGCAGGACTTCGATCAGGTCGGCTGTGCGCTTGTCGATCTCCATCCGCGCCACGCTGCACAGGACGACGTCATCCGGCTCAAAGCCGAATTCCCGGCGCAGTTCCTCTTTGGAATAGTTCTTATAGTCGCTGCGGAGCGCGTGAGGATCAAGCCCTACGGGAGCTATCCTGATGTCGCGCGCGCCGAGGCTTTCCAGCTCCTTCATTGCGGATGCGGTTTTTGCCAGCACAGGCATCTTTCGATAGAGACGAAGCGTGCCCATTCCCGAGAGCACGTTCATTATCTTTCCGCGGAGTGTGGGATAGACGCTGAAGGTAGTGCCTACATACGGAACAAAACAGATGCCATGTCTTTTGCAAAACCGGTAGACATGGGGGATGAACAGCTGCTGATCGCTGAAGCACAGAAGCCCGTCCAGATCATCGTCCAGATCCTTCCGGACGCCCTTGTAGATGATCACGCTGTGACCCATGTCGCGCAGCTGCCGGCCGAGTCCGATCTCCTGACTGTTGTAAAAGCCCTTCTTTCCGAAGTCGTTGAGAATAGTACAAAGAATTCCGAGTTTCATCGCTTATATGCTCTCCGCTGTGTGTTTTTCCGTAAATCAGTATAACATATAATGACTGAACTGTATGACTTTGACTTGTTAAGGCCGGACGGCTTGGTATAATAAAGTACAGTCGGACTGATTCGGATAAAGCGAAAGGAAAAGCAATGGATATCAGCATTTTCGGTCTTGGGTATGTGGGCTGTGTAGGAGCCGCCTGTCTTGCAAAAATGGGACATCATGTGATAGGAAACGATATTTCCGAAAGCAAGGTGGATCTGATCAATCAGGGCAGGCCGACTATCATTGAGGCGGATATCGAAGAACTCGTGGCCGAGGGAAGAAAGAGCGGCAGACTGGAAGCCAGCACGGATGTGCGGTATACGGTCCTCAATACCGACATTTCCTTCATATGCGTTGGAACTCCGAGCAGCAGGGACGGGCACCTGAATCTCGATTATATTTACGGGGTCGCCCGTCAGATCGGAGAAGCGCTGAAAGAAAAAGACGGTTTTCATATAGTCGCCATACGCAGCACAGTGCTGCCGGGCACTAATAAAAAGGTGGGCGAAATACTTGCCGAAGCTTCCGGAAAAGAAAGAGACAAAGACTTCACTGTTGTTTCAAATCCGGAATTCCTGCGCGAGGGGACATCGGTGGCAGACTACATGGAGCCTCCGCTGACTCTTATCGGGACCGACAGCGAATTCGCGGAAAAGCAGTTCCGGGAGCTGTACAGGGACATCCCGGGAGAATTCGTTTCCACGGATATCGAAGTGGCTGAGATAATGAAGTATGTCAACAATACGTTCCACGCCCTGAAGATCGTATTCGGCAACGAGATCGGCAATATCTGCAAATCACTCGGCATCGACAGCCACAAGGTGATGGAGATATTCTGCAAGGACAGGCAGCTGAACATTTCCCCGTATTATTTCAAGCCGGGCTTTGCCTACGGCGGATCCTGTCTGCCGAAGGACTCGAAGGCGCTTCGCACTCTGGCCCACGACCGCTATGTGGAGACCCCTGTGATCAACGCGATCGATCCTTCAAATGAGATACAGAAGAGGATCGCGGTGGACATGATCGAGAGCAAGGGCCGGAGGAAAGTGGGGATACTGGGACTCAGCTTCAAAGCGGGCACAGATGATCTCCGCAACAGCCCTATAGTCGATGTGGCAGAGGCCCTTTACGGCAAGGGCTATGAGATACATATATACGACCGGAATGTCCGCGTGTCACAGCTGACCGGCACTAACGCCGACTTCATACGGGCAAAGCTCCCTCATCTCTATCAGATCATTACAGATGATCTGGACTCTGTCTGCCGTGAATGCGATGTGCTTGTGATCAGCAACAGGGAAAAGGAATTCGCGGATCTGCCGGAGAGATACCCCGGCAAGTGCATAGTTGATCTGGTGCGCCAGTTCAGGGAACTTGATTACGAAGGCAATTACGAAGGGATCAGCTGGGCGAACATAAATAGCAATGCCGCCCAGGACAGACCGGTCGAGCGGGATATGCTGACAACGGAATACTGATCACAGGTACATTCTGATGATGAAGAGGTTACAGATAAATGTGTGGTATAGCAGGCTTTTTCAATGATGAACTTCCGCGTGTGGATGTGATAAAGGCAATGACAGACAGGATGGCGCACCGCGGGCCGGATGCCGACGGCTTCTGGCTGGACGACTGCTCAGGCTGGACCTTCGGCCACAGACG
>CADBFL010000076.1 GCA_902793875.1 uncultured Eubacteriales bacterium
AGCGTGACCGGCAAGATCCCAGGCAAAAGCGTCGATGTCGTCCATGTGCTCATCGCAAAGCGACGGGTCGCTCACCAGGACGAGAGGGAACTGCCTGCGCGGATTTGCCAGCATGCGGGAGCAGAAGTGCTCGCAGGCCTCTTTGCTCTTTCCGTTCACGCTTACGGCCCTGCCGTTTATCGGGTACTCCGGCGCGGTAAAGGCTTCCGTAAGGATGATGTCGTCGTCTTGCAGCAGTCCGTGGCGGATATAGCTGAGGCGGTACACCTTCGCAAGCGTTGAGCGCACAGGCTCGCGGCATGTGGTGCGTATGGCCATCAGGACGGACCCCTCAGCCCTGCTCACGGTCACCTCGGTGACGAAAGACTGTCCGCGGACCTTTGAGTTGCTCGACAGTTCGAAGAGCCTCATCGCCCAGATCCGGCGGTCATTGTCGAAGACTATGCGGATATCGAAATCCTTCCCCTGATCGATGTCGGAGATGTCGTCCGTATCGAAGGATCTGAAGTCGGCGGCCGGAGGATATGCCGACAGAAACTCAGGCGCTTCGCCGCCGGAAGGTGTTATCCTGCCGCGTATCCAGTCGGTCACATACAGGATGGATTTTGCGAAGCACTCGTCTTCTGATATCGCATCCCGCGGAAACAGCTGAAAATATGCCTGATATGTATAGTACTGACTGTACGGTCTGACGGATATCGATCGTGAACGCCTTCCCATGACATGACCTCCCCGGTTTCGAAACTGAACTGCTGGCTTCATTGTAAAACGCAGGATAGATATGTCAATATCCAATGAATGATGGTATTGTTGTTTTAGGATCGTGAAGTATTGAGATGCATGAGACGGAAGGACGGATGACATGGCAGTACAGGAAACAGGCGGCATGAATGACGGACTCAGCAAGAGCAGATTCTGCGAGGGCGTGCGGTGCCCGAAGATGCTGTGGATGGAAAAATATGCCGAGGACAGAGGGCGCGAGATCGACAACTCCCTCATCTTCGAGAACGGCCACAGGGTCGGCGCCCTGGCGCAGCCGTGGTACGGAGATTTTGTCGAGGTGGAGTTCGACAGGGACAATAAACCGAAGATGATCGCCGAGACGGAGGAGCTGCTCAGGGAAGGCCATGTCAATATCTGCGAGGCCAGCTTCGGATACGACGGGCTCTTCTGCAGGGTGGACGTACTCCACAGAAACGATGACGGCAGCTTCGACATGATCGAGGTGAAGAGCTCCACGCGCAACAAGGAGATATACCTCTGGGACATCGCATTCCAGTATTACGTGCTCAAAAGGGCCGGGATCGATGTGAGAAGGGCGTACCTTATGTATATCAATAAGGAGTATGAGCGCCGCGGCGAACTGGACACGGCCGGATTCTTCACTCTCGAGGACTGCACCGAAAGGGCCGCATCGCTCCGGGGCGAAGTGGAAGAGAGGATAGACGGTCTGCGCGACATCCTGCTGTCTGAAGAAGAGCCGGACATCGCTCCGGGAAGGCAGTGCTTCGACCCGTATGAGTGCGCGTTCAGGGACTACTGCAACGGGACCGAAGGGGCTGACGCCGCCGACCCGAATGACATCAGATATGCCGGTGACGCTGACACGGAGGCAGCGCGGTCGTTTGCAGAAAGACTGAGCCATCCGCTGGCGTTCCTCCGGATCGAAATATGCATGTACCCGATCCCCCCGTTTGACGGTCTGACGCCGTACAGGCAGATCCCGTTCATGTATACGCTGCTGATCGAAAGAGAGGACGGCGGGACCGAGATACGCGAGTTCATGCCTGAGATCGAGGAGGGCGCGCAGCCGGATCCTCGCCGCGCGCTCGCGGAGTCGCTGTGCGAAGACATCCCTGAAGACGCTTGCGTCATAACATGCGCAAGAGGAAGCGAGGCTTACGACAGGAACGTTGAAGCCAGAGCCATAGGCAAGCTCGCCTGGACCTTCCCCGACCTGAGAAGGCGCCTTCTCAGCATCAAAGACAGATGCGTCGATCTTGCGGATGCATTCGACGGCGCGGGATCCTATTACGCTCCGGGACCGGCAGGAGAGGGCAAGGAAGTGGAGTCCGCATTCATATACATGCACGAAAAACCTGCGGATAAAAGAGATGAGATAAAAGACATGTGGACAGCATACGGGCGCCGCAATGTTGAGACCCTTCATGCTGTCACTGAATCGCTGCCGCGTTTATGAGGCCGGGCGTCACCTGCCGGTGCTGTTTCAGTCATCCGAAAGCGCTAAGCCTTCATTTTTCGTCATCCGAAGATACAAGATCTTCATTGAGACGTTCGTCCATGCTCTGCAGATGTTCTACGAGCTCTTCATACGTCCCTTCCCAGCCGTGCTTCTCAAGCTGCTCGTTGCTGTAGAGGATGTAGTGGATCTCATCGCTTATGTATTTTGATATGTCGAGCGCGGTATCCTCCGGCCTGTATCTGGCTATGGCGCTGACATTTTCGCAGAGCCTCAGAAGCTCGGACTCCAGCCTCGCCTGATAGACCGACTTCGCAGGCTGCTTCGGGGTATAGCCCGCAAGCTCATCGAGGCTCATCCCGAGGAGGTCTGCGAGCCCGATCAGCGTGCTGAGCTTCGGGTCGCGTTTGCATTTTATTATCCCGCTGACCGTGGGCTGAGTGACGTCCAGCTTTTCGGCTATCTCCTCCTGGGTCATCCCGCAGGAGCGTATGTGCTCGCTTATAGATTTCGTATTCTTTGATATATCCATTCTCCGATCACCCCGGCGGCCGGGCCCGTTCTGCCATGGGAGCTCGGCCTCTGCTGATCATTTTAGCACATCGGTATAAAAAAATAAATATAAAAAAATAAATTTAATAAAAATATAAAAAATATATTGACTTTGCGCCGGCGGTCGGTATAATGACTATCACAACAGAATACACGAGAGACCGGAATTTCGATTTTTCAGCCTCAGGCTTGACGTCTCAGCGCTGCAACAGTGATGGTGCAGCCTGGGGCGTTTTTTACCCCGAAAGATCCCGGCTCCGGCCGCGCCTTGAAAACTGAATAACGTAGAATCGTGATCGCAAAGAAGAAGGAGACGAAGAGCAATGAAGACAAAGAAAAGAAAAAAGTTTGCATCACTCAGAAACGAGGGACAGCGCATCCTCGCTCAGGGAGAGTTCGTATCGAACGATACCTTCGCGACAGGGAGCAACAACAACGATCTTGTCATAGGCCCGACGGGAGCGGGCAAGACGCGGTACTACGTCAAGCCGAATCTGCTGAACGCCAGCGAGAGCCTGGTGGTCACGGATACGAAGGGCAGCCTGAAGGAGGAGATGGAGCCGGCCCTGCGCGAGGCGGGGTACGAGGTCCTGAAGCTCGATCTCACCGATCCGGCAAACTCCATAGGCTACAACCCCTTCGACTACATCGAGTACGACGAGGCCAGTGACGAATACAACCAGAAGGACATCATGTCCTTTGCGGAGATCCTGTACGGAGAGAACCACATAAGCAAGGACCCCTACTGGGACGAGGCGGGAAAGGCCCTGCTGAGAAGCCTCATCTCATGCGTGCTCGAGACGACGGTCAGGGAGGATCACAACACCTACAGCGTCAGAAAGCTGTTCGAACTGGTGAAGGCGGAGGGTAAGAACGGCAAGGCGTCGCCGTACCTCGGGCTGATGAAGAAGCTGGAGGAGGCGGATCCCGACAGCTATGCGGCCGCGCAGTACAACTACGCCATGAGCGAAAGCGTCGAGAACACTTCGAACTGCGTGCGCATGATGACGGGAAACAGGCTCGCCTACTATGTGGCAAAAGAGATAGACGAGCTGCTGAACCAGAAGGACAGGATAGACATCCTGCAGCTGGCGAAGAAGAAGACGGCCTTGTTCGTGACCATAAGCGACATGGACCGCTCGCAGGACATGCTGGCGAACCTGTTCTACTCCCAGGCGCTGCAGACTCTGTGCCGCTATGCGGACAGGGAGTGCGAGGATCACTGCCTGCCGGTCCCGGTAAGGTTCATCCTCGACGATTTTGCCACCAACGCCCGCATCCCGGATTTCGACAACCACATATCCGTCATCCGCTCAAGGGGCATTGCCGTGAGCATAATACTCCAGAGCCAGACCCAGCTCGAGAAGCTGTACGGGAGCGCTGATGCGACGACCATACTGAACGGATGCGACACCGTGCTGTATCTCGGCGGGCAGGACCTCAAGACCGCGAACTACATAGGGACCAGGACGGACATGACGGATTTCAGCATACTGACCATGCCGCTGTCTCAGGCGTGGCTGTTGCAGAGAGGAAAGAAGCCGAAGCTGGTCAGGCGCTACGAGCTCGAGAAGCATCCGCGGTACGGCCTGCTGCCTGAGGCGGGCGCAAAGAAGGAGCGAAAAGAAGTTTCAAAGAAAGCGAAGAAAGCATTTGCGGATTGACAAACAGAAAGGAGGCGGCGATGCATAAAAAGCAAGCTGAACGGCCGGCGGGGCGCGTCACGATAGGCGCCCTGCTGGAGGAGGCGCGAAGAAGCGAAGGGAAGGGACCGGAAACCTCTGTGAGAAATATCGCGCAGAGATTCGGAAGGGGAATGTTCAACTGCAGGGTCGACGAGTTCTGTAACACGTTCCTCTGCGAGACATACCGGATCGGAAGAGGGACCTTCAGGAAGGAAAGGGAGGAAGTTCAGAAGTGGATCTCATGCTGCACCGAAGCGATGTTCGATGAGGCCTCCGCTTCGATGACCATGGGAGAACTGGCCTCAAAGATCGCATCGTCGGTCAACAGAACGGATCTGAGCCCGGATGACCGCTGGGCTCTGTACGAGCTGTGTTTCATGCTCACATCAGTGATGTCGCGCGTGGATGCCGTCTTCCCGATGGAGGAGAGATGCTCCCGGATAGGCACGCCGGATGAGGAAGAGACAGGCTCCCTTTACAGGAGGGCGTCCTTTGCCGGCGTCATCAGGAAGAAGAGGAAGCCGAAGCCGCTGCAGAAGGTCAGCATCGGAGAGCTGCTGGATAATGTGAAGGCGGAGAGCATCAGGCTGCCGGTGGAAGAGCTGGCGATGCTGCCGTCCCTCAGGATCTGCGATTTCCTGTGGCGCTGCCTGTCTGCGAAACACGACCTCGACCCCGCATCCGATGAGGATGAGGCCGAGTTCGCGGCAAGATACGACCGCTTCGCAGAGATGGTAAACATGTACAGCGAGAGAGGGTGGAGCGGAGAGATATCGATCGCGGACTTCGCCGAGAGGATAACTTTCCGCTTCAAAGTCAGCTCGGCAAAGAGGACCCCGCCGCGCCACAAGGTGCTGCAGGCATACGAGCTGTGCTACGAGTTCATCACTCTGATGGCCGACGAGGAGAGCTGCAGGGGACACGAGTCGCTGATGAAACTCGAGGGCCTTGACGGACGCTATGACCTGGATCTGCCCGTGAGCGACCTGCCTGAAGACGATATGACGGATGAAGCAATGAAGGGATGGGACGATTTCATAAAGAGCGGTGAATGAAAGAAAGGTAAATGAAAAGAAAGGAGACCGTATATGTCAGAAGCATCGAACTACTATATCGACAGAACGCCTGATATTCTCGAGGAGAGCAGAGGAGGCCTGAGAGCGTACAGCATCAGGGACGACATGCTGCGGAACCGTGAGATCACACTGCTGGGGGCGATAGACGAGGACTCCGTGAACTCCCTGATCACGCAGCTGCTGTACCTGGAGAGGAAGTCTCCCGGAGAGGAGATCACCTTCTACATCAACAGCGGCGGCGGGGAGGTCAGGAACGGCCTTGCCCTGTACGATGTCATGCAGCACATCTCGAGCCCGGTGCGCACAGTGTGCGTCGGGCTCGCTGCCAGCATGGCGGCCGTGCTCTTCGCATCGGGAGACAGGAGAGAGCTCTATACACACAGCAAGGTGATGATCCACGACCCGTCCGTTTCGGGGATGCCGGCCGCGAAGGCCCTTGAGCTGCGGACGCTGAGCGAGGACCTCATGGACATGCGGCAGGCGCTCGCAGAGATACTCGCTAAGCACACGGGCCGGCCGGTGGAGAGCATACTCGAGAGGACGATGACCGACAGCTATTTCGACGCAGAGAGCGCCATCGAATTCGGTCTGGCAGACAGCATAATAGCATAGCTGTTATAATGTGGAAGGGAGATGAGAACCATGAGCGACAGAAAAACGAGCAAGTTTATCAGCCTGATACTCCGGCATAAGCCTGAAGTCATCGGGATCAGCCTGGATGAGCATGGCTGGGCATCAGTCGATGATCTGATCAGAGGAGTCAGCAGGACTCAGCCTCTGGACATGGAAACGCTTGAACGGATAGTTGCAGAGGACGAAAAACAGCGGTATTCGTTCAATGAGGATAAAACACTTATCAGGGCAAATCACGGACATACGGTACAGGTCGATGTCGGGCTTCCGAAGGAGACGCCTCCGGATGTGCTGTATCACGGCACAGGGATCAAATATAAGGACGCGATAGACAGGCAGGGCCTTGTCCCGAAGAACAGGCTCTATGTGCACTTGTCGGCAGATGTCGACACGGCGAGGAAGGTAGGGCAAAGACACGGAAAGCCTGTCATCTACGCTGTGGATGCAGCGGCGATGCACGCCGACGGGCATGTGTTCTTCCGTTCGGTGAGCGGAGTATGGCTGACAGAAAAGGTTCCTGTGAAGTACCTTGATGATGTACAATAGCAGATATGAAAAAGAAAAGACGCATTACATTCAATTCGCCCGTGATCCTGAGCTTCGTCATCATAAGCTTCGGAGTCATGGTGCTCAATTATCTGACGGCGGGCATGAGCAACCGCCTGCTGTTTTCGACCTACCACTCGTCGCTGCTGTCGCCTCTGACGTACGTGCGCTTCTTCACTCACGTGCTCGGGCACCAGGGCTGGAGCCACTACATCGGAAACATGATGTACCTGCTCCTGCTCGGACCGATGCTCGAAGAGAAGTACGGATCGAGGGCCGTCATCGAGGTCATACTCATCACCGGACTGGTGACGGGCCTCGTCACATGGCTCATATTCCCGAACATAGCGCTCTGCGGCGCGAGCGGAGTCGTGTTCGCCTTCATCATGATGACGTCCTTCACCGGCTTCAAAGAGGGCGAGATCCCTGTGACGGTTATACTGGTCGCCTTCATATACATCGGGCAGCAGATATACGAGGGGATCTTCGTGCAGGATAATATCTCGAACATGGCGCACATACTCGGCGGCGTAGTCGGCGCCGTGGCCGGATACACGCTCAACAAGAAGAAGTGACATGACCGGAAAGCTGCCGCTGCAGCAGGTGAGAAAGGGAGAAAGGGCATGAAATACGCATTCGTGAACGGGATCATACTGGACGGGACCGAAGACATGCAGCCTGTCCGCGGCAAAGCCGTTCTGACGGACGGAGACAGGATAGCCGGTATCACCGGCGATGTGGCGGCACTGGACGGATATGAAGTGATCGACCTGAAAGGAGCGTATCTGCTCCCCGGACTGATCGACCTCCACGTCCACCTCGCGCTGAGCGGCAAGCCGCCAAAGCCGAAGAAAAACGAGAAGCCTGTGGACTACGAAAAGCTGTACAGGCTGCTCACCGGAAACAGACTGGTCCGCATGGCGGCAAAGAAGCTGGTCGCATCCTACGCAAAGACCGAAGTGATGAGCGGAGTCACCACGATCAGGACCGTAGGCGGCGTGCTTGATTTCGACGCGCAGGTCCGCGACCTGATCAGGGAGGGCAGGCTGACGGGGCCTCGCATCATCGCATCCAACACGGGCATCTCGGTCCCGGGAGGGCATTTCGCGGGATCCATCGCGACAGTCGTCAGGTCCCCGGAAGAGGCGGCGGAGCTCGTAAGAAAGATATCTGAGACAGGCCCCGACCTTATAAAGCTCATGATCACAGGAGGCGTCATGGATTCGGATGCCGAAGGCATGCCGGGCGTGGTGAAGATGCAGCCTGAGATCGTGAAGGCTGCGTGCGATGAGGCCCACCGGCTCGGATATGCCGTGGCTGCGCACGTCGAGAGCACGGAGGGCGTGAGGGTCGCTCTCGAAAACGGGGTCGACACTATAGAACACGGCGCGAAGCTCACGGATGAACTCATAGAGCTTTTCAGGGAAAGAAAGGCCGCGGACATATGCACTCTGTCGCCGGCCATCCCGTACGCCATGTTCACGCTCGAAGAGAGCAGGGCCACTCAGACCGCGAAAAACAACGGGCGCATCATCCTCGACGGCATCATCGAATGCGCGAAGACATGCATAGAGAACGGCATCCCCGTGGGGCTCGGAAGCGACGTAAGCTGTCCGTTCGTGGTGCATTACAATTTCTGGAGGGAGCTGTGCTTCTTCAGCAGGTACATAGGAAGACCGGCGAAGGAGACGCTCTTCAGGGCCACTCTCGGGAACGCGAGGATCGCCGGGATAGACAGGGAGACCGGCAGCATCGAGGCCGGGAAATGCGCTGACATGATCGTTGTGGAGGACGATCCTCTCGAAGACCTCTCTGCGCTCAGAAACGTGAGCATGGTCATGGCAGGGGGCCGCCTGATACGCAGGCCTGAGCACAGGAAGATGAAAGAGATCGATGCGGTGCTCGACCGCTATATGAAATGATATGAACGAAGCGACCGGAAAGCAGGCTGCATGGGCCTGCTTTTTTGTGATAAAAACTGACATCGGCGGCGGTTTATATGGTAAACTTAACAGTAATTAAGATTTTTTGAAAAAGGAAAGAAAAAACTTATGACTATGAAGAAGAGGATCGCAGGAATACTGCTCAGCTTCGCGCTGATGATGGTGATGATGCCGGCGCTCGGAGTGAGTCAGACGGCATATGCTGCAGCAGAAGAATGGAGTACCGATCTGACGATAGACTCCTCCAGAACGATCAATGGCGGTGTCGAAGTTACCGGCGATGTAACGGTCACGATCGCCGAGAACGCGACTCTGACAGTCAACGGCGGGATCAGCGCTGTTGGCAACACCTTGACTGTTGAAGGAAAGGGCAATCTGGAAGTCACGGGGAGCAACGGCAGCCCAGGCGGCGCCGACGACCCCGGCGGCCCGGGCGGCGCAGGCGGCGCAGGCGGCAACGGCATTGTTGCAGGTAACCTCATCATCAATGGCGCCAAAGTCAACATTGATGGCGGCACAGGCGGCGAAGGTGGCACAGGCGGGCCAGGCAGCGCAGGCGGCTCAGGCGGCGCAGGCGGCTCAGGTGTCAAGGGTAACGTCACTGTCAAGAGCGGATCGATCAGAGTCAACGGCGGCACAGGCGGCACAGGCGGCACCGGCGGCGGCAACGGCGGCGACGGCGGCACAGGCGGCCTGGGCGTAGAAGGCACGGTCACAGTTTCTATTGGTTCGGCCATAGTGACAGGAGGAGGCGGCGGCACAGGCGGCATAGGCGGCGATGGCCCAGGCGGCGATGGCAGCGATGGTAATAACGGAAGAGCCGCATCGGGAGCGCTTTACGGACAAACAGTCCAGGAAAAAAATACTGAATCAGATAATTGGACTGTTATTGCTTCCGGCAATACTTCAGAGAAGCGGTATGTCAGGATCGAAGCCGATGGGTACCCTCTCTGGGTCTGCGGCGTGCAGGTGACAGATCTGAACAAAGGCGATGTGCTGAAGGAAGATCCGATAAATAAAGGCAAGGTCAGCTACGATCCTGACACTCATACTCTGACGCTGAATGGCGCTGACATCAAAGCGGATCCGGGAAATATTCCTGCTAATACCGCGATCTACTATGAAGATAATGATGATGAGGAAGATATAACACTGATCATAGATGCGTCAAAGGCCAGTACGGTCACGGGCCCGGATGCAAATACCAGCCAGGGCATCTATTCAAGTGAGAGCCTTGTACTCAAAGGCGAACTGTCTGTGAACGGCAACTATGCAGCCATCGCCTGTCTTGCGGACAGCATCACTGTCGACGGCAAACTGACTGCCGCAAGCCGGAACATCGGGATCTTCCTCGATACCGGTGAGATCACGATAAACAGCGGCGCGGAGCTGACAGCTTCCGGTGATGCAACGGTGGGCGTCGGGATCAGGGAAAACGGCACAGTTGTTATCAATGAAGGCGCAAAGATGAGGGCATCCGGCGGAGAGCCGGGAGCTGTCGACGCTGTCGTGAAAAACGCTGTTCCGGGTCTCGGCTGGACGAATCCGGAAGGCACCGAGGGAAAGACGTATTTCGATATAAATACACAACCGGG
>CADBFL010000077.1 GCA_902793875.1 uncultured Eubacteriales bacterium
CCTCGAAGACGATCGAAGAGATGCGTGATGACATATACGCCTGCCTCGAAGAGCTCTGCAGGAGCAGAGGCCTATGAGAGACATCGCGGATCTCATCGCGAATATAAAGAGCGGCAGGAGCAGCGCCCACGCGTACATACTCGAGGGAAGCCCGAAGGAGGCCAGGGATGAGTTCATCAGCGGACTCCTCGAGGGACTCGGCGTGCACGGACTGGACATCGCGCGCATGGAGATGAGCGGAAAGAACACTTACAAGGTCGCTGACGCTCAGGCATTCCTCGAAAGGCTCGAGATGGGAGCGTACGGAGATCATCTCGTCGGGATCATAGACGATGCCGACAGCCTGGGCGAGATCGTGCAGAACAAGCTTCTGAAGACGCTCGAGGAGCCGCGCCCGAAGGTCCTGATCATACTCGGCGCATCGAACAGGGACTCGCTTCTCGGCACCGTCCTGTCCAGATGCGGGATCATCAGGCTCGAGGACTACGTGGAGCTGCAGGATGAAGAGGACGGCCGCAACAGCGAAGGCCTCAGAAAAGCTGCGTCTCTGATGACGGACGGAAAAGCGCTTTTCTGCGAATTCAGGGAGGCGGCGGACAAAAGCGTCAAAAGCAGGCAGGACGCGCTCATGCTCATAGACATGATCGAGGACGGCCTGAGAGAGCAGATGATGAAAGGCAGCGATCCGGAGCTTTTCGCAGAGCGCATCGAAGCGGCCGAGAGGACGCGCATGGACATAGAAAGGGACATGGATAAAAGCAGGGCCCTGAAAAGGCTGTTTCTGGAGATTTCGAAGTAACGAAGCAGCGCCTCCGGCCCGCGCCGGAGACAGCTGGGACAACAGGGTAAACAGGAGGAACATATATCAATGACAGAGATAGTTGGCGTCGGATTCATGAAGTCCGGCAAGACATATTATTTCGATCCGAAAGGAGATAAGTTCGAGCTCGGAGACATGGTCATAGTCGAGACCGCAAGGGGCAAGGAGCTCGGGCACATACTCATAGCGAACAGCGAGATAGATGAATCCGAGCTGGTCGCGGAGCTCAAGCCGATAGAGCGCAGGGCCTCGGACAAGGACCTGAAGAGGTATCACGAGAACCTCGAAAAGAGAGACGATGCGATGAAGGTCTGCGCCGAAAAGATAGAGAAGCACGGACTTGAGATGAAGCTCATAGACGTCGAATTCATGATCGACGGATCCAAGATAGTATTCTATTTCTCGGCGGACGGAAGAGTGGATTTCAGAGAACTCGCAAAGGACCTCGCCGGGCACTTCCACAACAGGATCGAGCTGCGCCAGATCGGCGTCAGGGACGAGGCGAGGATGCTCGGAGGCATCGGCATCTGCGGAAGGCCGCTGTGCTGCAGCAAGTGGCTCAGCGACTTCCATCCGGTATCGATCAAGATGGCGAAGCAGCAGAACCTTTCGCTCAATCCGGCCAAGATATCCGGCACCTGCGGAAGGCTCATGTGCTGCCTCAACTTCGAGGACAAGACCTACAAGGAACTCAGAAAGGGCATGCCAAAGGACAACGAGCGCGTCGAGACGCCGGAGGGTCTCGCCAAGGTCGTGAAGGTCGATTACTTCAACGGAAAGATCCAGACCCGCGCGATAGAAAAGGATCCGGAGACGGGCGAAGAGGTGTTCGCGCAGGAGATACACGCTTACACAAAGGACGAGATAAAGCGCATCGGAAAGAACGCGAAAAAGCATCATGAAGCCGACGCGTCCGCCGATGATGAGATCAGCAAAATGATGGAGTCCGCGGATGCAGAAGAGAGGCGCGAGCTTCAGGAACTCATGAGTGAATTCTGATGGAGCGGACTGAGCGGATAGACGACACCGGCTTTTCGGGCATCAGGGTCATACAGACCGAGAAGACGGGCTATGGAGTGGACGCGGTGCTCCTCGCAGCATTTGCCGCGGGAGAGACAGGAGCGGGAGGCGCGGCTTCCGGCTCGCGCATCGCCGATCTCGGAACGGGCTCCGGTATCGTGGCCTTCGTGCTGCATCACAAGCTCGGAGGAGCGAAGATAACGGGCTTCGATGTGCAGGGACCCGCCGCTGCAAGGGCGAAGCGGGCCTGCGCGATGAACGGTCTTGAGAGCGACGTGGATTTCATCTGCTGCGATGCGGCCGAGATCTGCCTGAAAGAGCCTTCGCTCGCCGGAAGCTTCGACGCGGTGGTATCTAACCCGCCGTACTTCAGGAGGACGCCGGATGAGCCGGGCGCGGCCGATCCGGACGAGAGGTATATCGCAAGGCACGAGACCACGGCGGATATCCGGGATTTCGCGGCTGCTGCGGCCGGGCTCCTCAGAGAAGGAGGGAGCTTTTATCTGGTCCACAGGCCGGACAGGCTCGCCGACATCATCTGCGCGATGAGAGACGCCGGCATCGAGCCCAAAGAGATGCAGCCGGTCGTTCCGTCCGCGGGCAGAAGCGCCAACATACTGCTGGTCCGCGGCGTAAAGGGAGCGGGCCCCGAAATGAGGATGCTGCCTGAGATCGCGGTCCACGAGACCGGCGGCGGATATACCCCCGCAATACTCAGGATCTACGAAAGATAGGCTCCTCTGTCCTTGAATACAGAGGGCTTTTTCTATTATAATAATCGTTAGTAAAAATGGCTCCCGGACTGCGGAGCCGGGAGAGCATGAGAAGGAGAAAACAGCCATGATCACAGTAAGTATTAAAGGCGTGCTGATCGGAGTGCTTCTGATCGCTCTGATCGTACTGGTGGTATTCCTGATCGTTCTCGTGTCCAACCTGACGGATACGATCAAGAAGACCAACACGATCCTCGACGGAGGTATGGATGCTGCGGCCAGCGCAAAGGAGAAAGCGGACAATATTTCCGCGTCGGTCAAAGAAGGCGCGGCCAAAGTCGGAGGAGTCGCTCAGCTCGGCGTCAGCGCGGGGCAGAAACTCGTGGGCAAGGTGATCAGGTAGCGGATAAGGAGAAGAGAAATGGTAATCACAATCAATCAGATCATAGCCTTCTGCCTTGTCGGAGTACTGATCGCGTTCATCGTGGTGCTGGGCATGATGGCCGGTCCTGCGATCGAGCTGCTCAAGAAGACCAAAGGCCTGGTCGAGACCGGAAATGAGGCTGTCACGGAGACAAAGTCGAAGCTCGAGGAGATCGAGAACAAGGTGCTCGAAGCCGCAAAGGCGGTCATACGCGACACGTCGCCTGTGGTAAAGGTGATCGCGTGCGTCGGCGTGGGACTGACTCTGTTCAGCCTGCTGAGGGGACTGTTCAGATGGATCACGGGCGGCAGCGGGCTCTTCGCGGCGAGAAGAGAGCGCAGGATAGCCGAAAGAGAGATACAGCTCTCCAGGCAGACCATAAAGAAGATCAACAGGCAGTCGAGGCTTGAAAGAGAAGCGTTCGAAAGGGCCGAAGCCCAGAAGAAGAAGCTTCAGAAGATCGAAGCCGAGAACGCCAGAAAGGCTGCGGTGGCTGCTGCTGCCGAAGCAAGAAAAGAAGCGAAGATCGCCGAGAAGACCGCCATAATCGAAGAGAAGGCGGCTCTCAGGGCCGCGGCCGCGGCTGCTGCTCTCAGCGCAAAGATCTCAAGGACAGAGAAGAGGGCTGCCGCAAAGGCCGCGAAGGCCGAGAAGGTGATCGCCGCAAAGGCCGCGAAAGCCGAGAAGAAGGCTGCAGCGATCGCAGCAAGAGCCGAAAGAGCCCTGGCGATAAGGGCCGCAAGGGCCGAGATGCACGCCATAAAGAAAGCCGCGAAGGCCGAGAAGGCCGCTGCAGTGATGGCTGCGAGGCTCGAGAGAAAAGGCCTCAGGAAGGACGCCAGAAAACTGAAGAGAGCTTTCTGGAAGTGCGGCAAAAAGACCGGAAAGAAGCTCGAGGGAGCGGTGCAGCCTATCGAGGCGGACATCAAAAAGGCTAAGATCAAATGGAAACTCGCAAAGACCGGAGCGGCGATCGGTTCGGCCGTGCTGAAGGTCGAGTTCAGAGCCGCCAAAAAGGCTTTGAAGGGCGCGGGCGGCTTCCTGAAAAAGCTCCATGCTAAAATAGCCGAAAGAAGAGCGGCCGAAGAGGCTGCTGAAGCGGTCGCGGATGCGGTCGCCGAGGCTGCATGGGAAATGGAATGAGCCCGGCAGAGCCCTGCATAAAAAATACTACTTTAAGGAGGCCGTGAATGGCTAGGATCCTTGTTAACAACAGCGGCCCTCTCCACGGAGAGGTTGAGATAAGCGGTGCGAAAAACTCAGTTCTGCCGCTTCTTGCCGCGACGCTTATGACTGAAGACATCTGCGAGATCGAGGACGTCCCCGATCTCGCAGATGTCAGCGTAATGAAGAAGATGCTCAGAAAATACGGGGCCGAGATCGATGACAGCGTGCATGGCATCATCAGGACAAGGACCCCTGAGATCGTCACCTTCGAAGGCGACAGAGACCTCGTCACCGAGATGAGAGCATCTCTTTTTACTATGGGACCGATGCTGGCAAGATGCGGCAGGATCGTCATGCCGATGCCGGGCGGATGCACCATAGGGAAAAGGCCAATAGACCTTCACCTCAAGGGCTTCAGGGCCCTCGGGGCAAAGGTGACGGAAGACGCCGAAAAAGGGACCGTTACGGTCGAAGCCGGTCCGGAGGGTCTGTCGGGAGATGCGATCTACCTCGACTTTCCGAGCGTCGGAGCGACCGAGAACATACTGATGGCGGCCGTCCTCGCAAAGGGCACGACCATAATAGAGAACGCGGCCAAGGAGCCTGAGATCATCGACCTTGCGAACCTGCTCAACAAGATGGGAGCCAGGATAAAGAGCGCGGGCACCGACATGATCAGGATAGAGGGCGTCGAATCCCTCTCGGGCTGCATCCATCAGGCCATCCCGGACAGGATAGAGACAGGCACCTTCATGCTGGCCGCGGCCATCACGAGGGGCGATGTTCTCATAAAGAACGCTCTTCCGGGACACGTCAGGCCTATAATCGCCAAGCTCAAGGAATGCAACGTCGACATAGACATCGCTCCCGAGGGCATATACGTGGACGCAAGAGACAAGGAGCTCGTGGCGACGGACATCAAGACTCTGCCGTTCCCGGGCTTTCCGACCGACATACAGTCGCCGTTCATGGCCTTCCTCACCACGGTCAAGGGACAGAGCGTGGTCAGGGAGACGGTGTTCGAGAACCGCTTCATGCACGTTGTCGAGCTGAACCGCATGGGCGCCGACATACAGATCGAAAACAGAGAGGCCATCGTGCCGGGAGGCAGAAAGCTCCACGGAGCCAAGGTCAGAGCGACCGATCTCAGAGCCGGAGCGGCCATGGTGCTTGCGGGACTGGTCGCCTCGGGCACGACCGAGATAAGCGAGATATATCACATAGAACGCGGCTACGAGGATTTCGTGGGCAAGTTCAAGGCTCTCGGAGCCGACATCATGAAAATAGACGACTGACAGAAGAACGGAGGACGACATGCCGGACAAGCAGTATCTCAGACTTCTCGCCGAGAAGTTTCCAAACCGCAGAAGTGTAAGGACTGAAATAATCAACCTCAGAGCCATACTGGCGCTCCCTAAGGCCACGGAATTCTTCCTGAGCGACATACACGGAGAGTTCGATGCTTTCCACTATTTCGTCAGGAGCGGGTCGGGGATGATCCGCATGAGGATAGACGAGGTCTTCGGAGACATACTCACCGAGAGCGAGCGTGACGACCTGGCTTCGCTCATATACAACCCGGAGGCCGAGATGAGCCGCAGGGAGAAGAGCGAGGGCGACTTCGACGCATGGTGCAAGGTCGCCATCAGAAGGCTCCTTGCGATCTGCCGCATCGTTTCCAACAAGTATACGAGATCGAAGGTGAAAAAGCGCCTGCCTGAGCACTCGTCATACATCATGGACGAGCTGCTCTTCGCGGACGATGTCACCGACAGGCACAAATACTACGACGAGATCATCGACACCCTGATCGAATACGACGCGGCCAGGGAGTTCATTATCGATCTCACCGAGACCATAGCGAACATGACGGTCGACAGACTGCACGTCATCGGAGACATCTTCGACAGAGGCCCTAAGTCCCATGTCATCATGGACTACCTCATGGCAAACCGCGGAGTCGACATACAGTGGGGCAACCACGACGTGCTCTGGATGGGAGCGGCCTGCGGAAACCGCGCATGCATCGCGACCATGATCCGCATCAACGTCCGCTACAACAACTTCGACATGCTCGAGGTGGGCTACGGATTCAACTTGAGACCGCTCGCGTCGCTGGCGCAGTACATCTACGGGGACGATCCGTGCGAGAACTTCATGCCTAACGTGCTCGAGACGAACAAGTACGACCCGATCCCGCCTGAACTGGCCGCCAAGATGCACAAGATGATCTCGGTCATCCAGTTCAAGATCGAGGGTCAGGAGATAAAAAAGCATCCTGAATTCCGCCTTGAGCACAGGAACCTTCTCGAGACGGTGGATTTCGAAAACGGCACTGTCACGGTCGAAGGCAAAAAATATCCGATGAGGGACATGAACCTTCCGACGGTCGATCCGAAAGACCCGTACAGGCTCACGCCTGAAGAGGAAGAGGTCATGGTGGCCCTCGAGTCGTCGATCATCAACTCCGAGAAGCTCCAGAGACATATCAACTACATGTTCTCGCACGGCGCTCTCTACAAGATCATGAACGGCAACCTCTTCTATCACGGCTGCATGATCTTCAACGAGAGGGGCAGCTTCAAGACCGTCGAGATCGACGGCAAGAAGTACAAGGGCGCGGCGTACCTCAAAAAGCTCGACCAGATGATCAGATCGGCCCGCAAGAAACCTGAAGGCAGGGCCCAGGCGGAAGCCGCGGCGATCATGTGGTATCTGTGGCTCTCAGAGGATTCGCCTCTGTTCGGAAAGGACAAGATGACGACCTTCGAGCGCTACTTCATCGAAGACAAGGCGACCCACAAGGAGCACACCGTCCCGTACTACAAACTTATCGAGAAGGAAGAGACCGCCAACAAGATACTCAGGGAGTTCGGCCTCGATCCGCAGGTCGGCCGCATACTCAACGGACACGTTCCGGTCAAGCTGATCAAGGGAGAGACGCCGGCCAAGGCGAACGGCAAGCTCTTCATAATCGACGGCGGCATCTCGAAGGCATATCACAAGACGACAGGCATCGCCGGATATACGGCCATAATGACTTCCAAGCACATGTATCTTGCAGAGCACAAGCCTTACGAGCCGCTCCGCGAGGACGGCACGCAGGTCTTCCACAGGCCGGTGATGCATCTGGTGCACACGGTGCCGGAGAGGCTTCTGATCAGGGATACCGACAACGGAGCCGAGCTCCGCGAGCAGATCAGGAACCTCGAGAAGCTGTACGACGAGTTCGTGAGCGGCGGCATCAGAGAGATCTACTGACAGGGAAAGGAGCATACCATGTTACTCGCAAGGATCGCAGGCGGCGTGCTCGTTGCACTCTGCATCTGGTATATACTGCTGCTCTACAAGAACAACAGAAACAAACTGTACCATAATCCCGGGCTTACTGCTCATAATCTACGTATACAAAAAGGACAAGGTCGAGAAGGAGCCTGTGCGGCTTATCGTCAGACTGGTAATCTTCGGGATCCTCTCGTGCATAGCCGCGGCGGCTCTCGAACAGGCCGAAAGCACGATACTGCCCAAGTATCCGGAAGGATCTGTGCAGAATGCGCTCGTTCAGTCCTTCCTGATGGCCGCCCTCGTCGAGGAGACGGTCAAATACCTCGCGACCAGATTCGGCTCGTGGAGGTATCAGGGCTTCAACTACCGCTTCGACGGCATCGTCTACGCCGTATCCGCGGCAGTCGGATTCGCCATCTACGAGAACATACTGTACGTCGCCAGCTACGGCTTCGCGACCGCAGTCGTAAGAGCGTTCACGGCCGTTCCGCTGCACGCATTCTGCGGAGTGTTCATGGGTGTGTTCTACTCGTACTCCAAGAAGGCCAGCCTGACCGGAAAGCCGGTGGTCGGATGGACCCTCCTCGCTCTTCTGGTGCCTATGTGCATCCACGGCGTGTATGACACATTCGCATTCCTCGGCGAACGCGGAACGATGCCTCTGCTGGTATTCGTAATCCTGCTTTACATAGCGGCGATCTCGACCATCAGGAAGATGTCGAGAGAGGACTACAGGTCGGGCTTCTATACCCCGCCGGCAGCATCCATGCCGCAGGTACAGCAGGCCACGCAGGCTCCGCAGGCCTTCCGGAGGGATGCGCAGGACCCTCGCTATCAGAGGAGCGCGCAGCCTCAGGCGCAGCAGCAGCCTCAGCCGGTGCAGCCTGAACAGCCGCAGCAGCCGCAGGCGAAGGTGGATGAGGACGGAGACATATACATCGAGTTATAACAGTCCGTAACACGGAGACAGCTGAGAGAGACCGCAGCACGGAGACAACTGAGAGAGACCGCAGCACGGAGACAGGGGAGAGAAATGGGAAAAACCAGAGAAATGCTCAGCGATGAGCTTATCTATCTGTACAACAACGGCAGGCTTTACCATGCTTACAGGACTTTCGGCGCCCACATCGAGGATGGGGGCGTTCAGTTTACTGTATGGGCGCCTGACGTGAACGCC
>CADBFL010000078.1 GCA_902793875.1 uncultured Eubacteriales bacterium
GGGATGCACATAAGCGGCATGGGAGGAGTCGAGACCTGGTGGGACGCGCTCGAGTTCATGCTGCTCGGAGCGGGCAGCATCCAGATCACGACGGCTGTCATGCAGTACGGATACAGGATAATAGACGATCTCATCGAGGGCCTGTCGGAATACATGAAGTGCAAGGGCATTGGCTCGGCGAGGGATCTTATCGGCGGCGCGGCGAAGACGGTAGTCGACCAGAACAGCATAGAGCGCGGCCTGATCGTCTTCCCTGTCATCGACAGAGAAAAGTGCAACGGCTGCGGCCGCTGCTACATATCCTGCAGGGACGGAGGCCATCAGGCCATAGAGTTCGACCCTGAGACGAGAAGACCGTCCCTGATCGGAAGCAAGTGCGTGGGCTGCCACCTCTGCAAGCTGGTGTGCAGCGCCGGCGCGATCACAGCGGCTGCCAAGCCGGTGCGCAGATAGCCCGGGCAGAGCGGGCAGCATTGAATGATTTGCTGCGAGACATTACAATACAAAGAAGAACATGATCATTTCTTCGGAGGGTATTTTAAGTGAGAAGTAAAAGAAGTCATAACACGGCGATAAGGATGATCAGCGTCTTACTGGCGCTGGTCTTTGCATTTATGCCTTGCCTTTCATTCACGTATGCCGACGACGGCGCGGGGAGCGGGGACGACACGGATGTGTCCATAAGGGACCTCGAAGGCAAGACCATAGGAGTGCAGACCGGGAGCATCTTCGACAAATATATCGAGGAGTCGATCCCGGGCGCAAAGGTGGAGTACTTCAGCACTTTCACTGACGAGGTCAACGCTCTCAGGGCGAAAAAGATCGACGGTCTGTCCACCACCGAAACGACGCTGAACCAGCTCATGAAGCAGGAGGGCGGCATAACCGTCGCGAAGGAACCCCTGGGCGAGATCGGCACCTGCTTCCTCTTCCCGAAGAACGAGAAGGGCAAGGCGCTGGTCGCTCAGATGGATGAGTTCCTTACCGGGCTCGAGAAGAGCGGGGAGCTCGCGCGCATACACGATGCCTGGAACGGAGAAGATGAATCCCTGAAGGTACTCGGTGCTGATCCCGACTCTCTTCCGGCAACGAACGGCACTCTGAGATTCGTCACAGAGGGCACCTTCCCTCCGTACGACTATTTTTCGGACAACAAGCTGGTGGGCTACGAGGTCGACCTGGCGGTCAGGTTCTGTGAGGCGTACGGCTACGGCATAGAGCTGATCGACATGAACTTCGATGCCCTCATGCCGGCCCTTCAGTCGGGAAAGTGCGACTTCGGGGCGTCCGGCATCGCATCGACCGAGGAGCGCAAGGAAAAAGTGTATTTCTCGGTGCCTGACTATCACGAGAAGATACAGGTCGCCGTCCTCGCGGAATCCTCGTCGGGAGAGGGCTTCATATCCTCGGTGGTGACCAGCTTCAACAGGACCTTCGTGCAGGAGAACAGATACCAGCTCTTTTTAAAGGGCATAGTGACCACGATACTGATCACTGTGTGCTCGGTGCTTTTGGGCACAGTGATCGGGTTCCTGGTGTATCTGTGGTGCAGAAGGGGCGGAAAGATCGCGAACAGGGTGACCTCGTTCAGCGTCTGGCTCGTGCAGGGCATGCCGGTCATCGTGCTTCTGATGATCCTCTACTACGTGATACTCGGGAGCGTGTCCATAAGCGGCATGTGGGTGTCGGTCATAGGATTCACGCTCGTGTTCGCGGCTTCGGTATACAGCATGATACTCTCGGGCGTCAAGGCGGTCGACTACGGACAGACCGAGGCTTCGTATGCGCTCGGCTTCACGGACAGGGAGACATTCTTCGGCATCATACTCCCGCAGGCGGCGCAGCACTTCATGCCGATGTACAAGGCCGAGATAGTCAGCCTGATAAAGGCCACGGCCGTCGTCGGATACATAGCGGTGCAGGATCTCACCAAGATGGGAGACATCGTCAGGAGCCGCACCTACGAGGCGTTCTTCCCGCTCATTGCGGTGGCGGTGATATATTTCATAATATCCGCGGTCCTCACGGCCATAGTGAACAGGATCACGGTCTCTGTCGATCCTGAGAAGAGGAGCGAAGCAGAGATCCTGAAGGGGGTGAAGACAGTTGATTGAATTCAGACACATGCAGAAGGCATACGGATCATCGGTGATCCTGAAGGATATAAATACTGTGGTGAATGAGGGAGACGCCATCGCGCTGATCGGACCGTCGGGCACGGGCAAGTCGACTCTGATGAGATGCCTGAATTTCCTTGATCCTCCTACGGGCGGGCAGATATTCGTCGACGGGGTGGAGCTGACCGCTCCGGGCTGCGATATAAACAAGATGCGCCAGAAGATGGGCATGGTATTCCAGTCCTACAATCTCTTCAACCACATGACGGTCATAGAGAACATAATGTACGCTCCGGTGAAGCTGCTCGGGCTGAGCAGGCAGGAGGCTTACGACAGGGGGATCGAGCTTCTCAGGCAGGTGGGGCTTGCCGAGAGGGCGCTGAAATATCCTTCGTCGCTTTCGGGCGGGCAGAAGCAGCGCGTGGCCATCGCTCGCACGCTCGCCATGGATCCTGAGATAATCCTTTTCGATGAGCCGACGAGCGCGCTCGATCCGACCATGGTCGGCGAGGTCGAGGCGGTCATCGAGGATCTCGCGCAGAGCGGCAAGACCATGATGATAGTCACTCACGAGATGAGGCTGGCGAAGAAGGTCTCGAACCGCGTGCTTTACATGGATGAGGGGATCATCTATGAGGACGGGACGACCGAGCAGATATTCGAGCATCCTGTGAAGGACAAGACGCGCAGGTTCGTGAGAAGACTGAAGGTGCTCGAGCTGGATATACAGAGCAGGGATTACGACTTTGTGGGCGCGGCGTCCGAGATCGAGCAGTACTGCTTCAAGAACAGGATACCGCAGAGGCTGTGCAACGGCATACAGGCGGTCGTGGAGGAACTCTGCTTCACGATACTCAGGCAGGAGCTTCCGGAACCGAATATAAGTGTAGTGGCTGAGTATTCGGAAAAACACGAATCCGCCTACATAACGGTCAGGTATCCCGGCGATTTCAGACCGGGCAGCACGGACGACAAGATACCTCTGAAACTGCTCGATGTGTTCAGCAGCACTCAGGAGTACAGCTACGATGAAGAGACCGGGATGAGCACGGTCTTCATCAGGATACTGGACAAGTAAGGGAGGACTAACGGGGCCCGGACTATCGGGGCCTGACCCCG
The DNA here is from genome assembly GCA_902793875.1 of uncultured Eubacteriales bacterium. GTDB lineage: Bacteria > Bacillota > Clostridia > Peptostreptococcales > Anaerovoracaceae > Crickella. Next base: position 3,237 of record CADBFL010000078.1, read on the forward strand.
TTAAAGACACCTAACGGGGCCTGACCCCGTTAAGGACGACTAACCGGGCCCGGGTCCCTGGGCAGCACAACTGAACCCCGTTGAAACTTCATAAGCGGTAATCCGCGGGTACCTGCCGCCGCGAATCATTCCAGGATAAATTGGTTAGAAAAGTGTCTGCACTTTTCCAACCAATTTAGTTATAATTCGAATATACAGGAATGCAACCAGGAGACAGTATAGAAATGAATGAAGCTTCAATGACATTCACTATTTATATGATACATGAGATTGCCAATGCAAAAGGCAAAGCACCCAGGGATGTTTACAGGGTGCTTAAAGATTCCGGATGCATTGATGATTATTTAGTGCCGCATTACGATGTGCTTCACACGATGGGATCTCAGTACCTTATGGATGACATAAGCAGATATGTTTCGTCTAGGGGAGGTGCGCTGTGATTGTCTATCATGGGTCGATTGAGGAAGTAGTGAAACCGGAAGTTGATCGTTCATATCGGAACCTCGATTTTGGACAAGGGTTCTATGTTACAACTGTTAAAGGACAAGCTGAAAGATGGGCCAAGAGAAAAGCTGATCTTTCGAAGTTAAGTGTAGGCGTAATATCTGTTTACGAGCTATCCGATGACTGTTCGGCATTTAAGGTCAGGGATTTTACAGATGATATGGATAGCTGGATCGATTTTGTTTGTGCATGTCGTGACGGAGAAACTGAATACAAAAAATACGATATCATTAAGGGCAAAGTTGCAAACGACAAAGTATATAGAGTAGTAGATATGTATCGAAGAGGTATTTGGGATAAAGAACGCGCACTGCTTGAGATGAAGGTATATGATACATATGATCAAATTGCCTTTATATCGCAGGATGCGTTAGACAACTGTCTTGTATTTAAAAATAGCATTAAGGTAAGCAATGACTGATGGCAATGTTTTAGAACAAACATATAGAGAAGCCTTGGAAGAAAGCATAGTTGCACATTTATCGGAGGTTAAGGGTCTTTCGTTGGAGCAGGCTATGGATGTTTACTATAGCAGTAATCTCTCCGAGAAGATAAACGACGGGAAGAATGACATTCAGTATTTAGATTACAGAGATTTAGTGCGGATATTATTAGAAACAGAACCAGAACTGTTCGAAGGGTGCATTAACAAGTGACTAGGGATTTCTGTGGTTGGATTTTTGGTCTTTGAAATGACGCATTACCGATATCTGTGACAGCAAGAAAAATTGTGGTGCAGAATGATGAACTAACATCTTGCACCACATTTTGATTGCGTTGAACAGCTCGCTTATCTCCAATGCAGATCCAGCTTCTTGTTGTTTTTTACACAGTCTCCCAGATAAAGGTTTATCAACGTTTGATACGGAATGCCGGTCTCAATGGCTTCGTTCTTAAAATATTCAATGATCGATGGAGAAACCTTTATAGTAATTTGCTTTTTTAATTCCTTTGCGTATGGATTAGGACGTGGATTCAGTTTGTCGATATCATATTCCTTCAGCATATCTTTGTTCCTCCTTTCGTGTAGCTTTGCGAGCTGAAATGATTCTGATCACCGTATCTGACTCCCTGTAACAATGACAAACTATACATACTTTTGCAGACTCACTCATGCCAAGCAATAGAAATCGTTCTTCATCAACAGAGTGCTCGGGGTCATCAAATAAGATAGCTCGTTCATCAAAGAATACTGTACTGGCTTCTTCAAAGCCGACCCCATGCTTCCTGAGATTGATCGCGTTTTTATTGTCATCCCAGTCAAACAGATACATAATCTCGGCCTTTCTATCTATATTTACAAAGTAATTATAATGTAAATACACAATGAAAGCAACCTAAGTAACATTGTTCCCGCTCTCTAAGCTGTTTGCCGTGATAGGACATTGCAATAGCTACCGGTTGCCGTACATTTTCATTTGTGCATTATCCGGTCCTTTTCTCCTGATTCATACATGAATATGTTGATCTCTGCTGGAAGAAAAATGGTGCGAAATAAGCGTCTGCCTCGAAAACGCACCATGCCTGACCCGAGAGCCGCTGCGCTGGCGGCGGGAATCTACAAAGCCTGGTCGCCAGCTGTAGAGCGCGGCGATCGGCCTGTCATGCCCGGGGAGCCCAAGTGAGTGCGACCCGAAGATCTTATTGAGTCTTAACGTAAAGACTATGCGATCTTGAACGCGCACGACGAAATGGTTCCAATAACGTGCTGGATCTAAAGAGGAAATTGGAACCAAATGAAGCTGCAAGTCGAAATGGTTCCAATAACGTGCTTAATCTGAAGAGGAAATTGGAACCAAATGAGCGCGCATGACGAAATGGTTCCAATAACGTGCTTAATCTGAAGAGGAAATTGGAACCAAATGAAGACGCAAGTCAAAATGGTTCCAATAACGTGCTAAATCTGGAGAGGAAATTGGAACCAAATGAATGCGCACAACGAAATGGTTCCAATTCAGGGCTGATCCGGAAGGGGAAAGGGCATTCCCGTTCGCGCTCCTTTGCGCTTACGGGGTCTGCCTGCCGATCGCGCCGCTCTGCAGCTGCCGCCCGGGCTATGTGAGGGGCCCGGCGACAGCGCTGGCGCTCCCGGGGCAGACGACAGAAACGATTTGAACTGAGACAGAGAGGCGTTCCCTGCCCCAGGTTTCTCTGTCGATGAGTCGTAACGTTTTGTACTTGGTTCCAATTGATAAAAATATTAATAATTGTTAATATTAAGTACTGCTGGAAAGCTTTGCAATGCAAGGACGATGCAGGGGGCAGAGAGAAATTCCCGGTCATGTCCGGAGACAGAAAACTTTATATCTCGAGCACCAGGAAAACGGAGTGGAGCGATGCTTAAGAAGATAACCGGAAATGTAATGACTGTAATGCTGATGGCTGCCATGTTCATCGGCGCTTTCGGCGCGGCCGCAGAAGCGCCGGCGCAGGCGGAGGGAGAGACACAGAAGAAGTATACATTTACAGTTACGGCTAATGCGTATCATGAAGGTGACTCCAGTACCGGCTATATGAGATACATAATTGTTGGCGGTGAAAGACAGGATTTTAATACCACCGGAGAAGTTACGGCAACATTTCAGGTAGACAGCGAGCCTACATACATGAAAATGGGAGCTGGTACTGATTCACTTATATTGGATACTTTCGAAATAAATACTCCAAACATCAATACCGGTGGAGAAGAGAAGCAAACAGCGACACATGATTTTAAGTATTTCATAAAATACAAATCCACCCTGACAGAGAACCACTTCCACTCCTGGACGGATGATTCGTATTCCGCTAATGGCAATGTCATCACGGCGACATGTCAGGGCGCGGGCACGTGCAATCTGGAAGCGCCGACGCTGACTATAAATGCAGAAGGCAAGACATATGACGGCAGCGCGGTGACGGCATCGCTTACACCAAGCGATACCTGGACATCCCAGAACCTCGGGACTCCGGAGATAACCTACAGCCAGGATTACTCAGCAAACGCGGGCACATACACGGCAAGCGTGACAAAGGGCGATGCCATGGCCTCAAAAGAATTCACTATATCTCCTCTGACGGCAAGCATTTCGTGGGGAGATACGAGTTTCGATTATGACGGGCAGCCTCACGCGCCTACAGCAAACGTGTCGAATCTCGTGGGCGGAGACTCCTGCGATGTGACTGTCGAGGGCACGCAGACCGCTGCAGGGACGCATACGGCAACTGCGACTGAGCTCAGCAACGGCAACTATTCGCTCCCGGGCTCAGCAACAACGGAATTCACGATAAATCAAAAGACTCTTACTATCACGGGGGTAACGGCTTCGGACAAGGAGTACGACGGCAGCGATGCGGCTGTTCTGAGTGGCACTCCGGCTCTGGAAGGCGCGGTCTCCGGTGATGATGTCTCGATCGATGAGATAACTGCAGTGTACACAGACGGCGCGGCTGTCGGAAACGGCAAGGCGGTCAATATCACAGCCACGCTGACAGGCGAAGACGCCGGCAACTATGAAGTGACGCCGCTCGATACTACTGCGGCCATCACGCCTAAAACTGTCACCGTGACGAAAGGCATCACAGCAAAAGACAAGATATATGACGGATATAAAGAAGCCGAGCTCGATTTTTCGGGCGCGGTAATCAGCGGCAAAGCAGACGGGGATGAGCTCAGCGTCAGCGGGACCGGCGCGTTCAGCGACAAGACCGCAGCGGAGGACAAGACTGTTACTATCAGCGG
>CADBFL010000079.1 GCA_902793875.1 uncultured Eubacteriales bacterium
CGTGTCAGCAAAAAGACCGGCAGGGGCAGACACACCACAAGACATGTCGAGATATTCCCGCTTAAAGACGGCACGATGCTCTATGATACGCCGGGATTCACATCCCTCGATATGCCGCAGCTCGATGTGCTGCAGGTCAGGGAACTGTTTCCGGAGTTCAGGGAGCTTCAGGATAAGTGCAGGTACGCTGACTGCATGCATCTCAATGAACCCGACTGCGCCGTAAAGGACGCTCTTGCGTCAGGGCTCATAGCTGAAAGCAGATACGGATCGTATGTCATGATGACTGAAGAGGTGAAAAAATGGCAAAAATAGCACCATCGATACTGGCCGCGGATTTTTCGGAGCTCGGCCGCGATGTCAGAAGATTAAGTTCAGAGGGGGCGGACTATCTGCACATAGACATAATGGACGGAGTCTTCGTTCCCAATATCAGCTTCGGACCGGATGTCATGAAGAGCATACTCGGCGACGCGGGCGCACCTTTCGACGTGCATCTCATGATAACCGAACCTGTAAGATACATCGACAGATTCGTCACGGACAATACTGAGTTCATCACCGTCCATTACGAGGCGTGCGCAGACCTTGACGCGACCCTGAAGACCATAAAGGAGCACGGCGTGAAGGCCGGCGTATCGATAAAGCCGGGGACAGAGCCCGATGTGCTTGACGCCTTTCTGAAAGACATCGATCTTGTCCTGGTCATGTCGGTCGAACCCGGCTTCGGCGGTCAGAAGTTCATGGATTCATCTCTTGCGAAGATAAGATATTATAAAGAAAAAAGAGAAGAAGAGGGTCTCGGATACGTGATCGAGGTCGACGGCGGACTCAGCTCCGCAAACTCACATCTTGTAAGAGAAGCCGGCGCTGATATCATAGTTGCGGGCTCGGCCGTATTCAAAGCGCCTGACATGGCGGCCGAGATAAGGGGCATATGTGGATAAGTCCCGTTGCCGCGGATGCCCTGCAATAAGCGGGCTCCGGGCTGCGCAGAAGACAAAGTATACGGAAAATCACCGGGATCGGACATAAAACGCATGGCAAATACTGTACAGTATTGAACGCCTCAAAACGGTAGAATCAGTGCAGGAGATGCCTGCCATGCCAAGACGCGTTTTAGCAAGTCTGACCATCATGCACATAGCCGGCATCAGCGCCGGCTATTTTATGTTCGAAGCGATGAGGGTGACCGGATCCTTCTGCTTCATTGCCGCTTCATGCGCAGCGGTCATGTTTGCCGGAGATCCGGAGGAGGGAAGCAAAAGACGAAGGCTGATGCTTGCAGCCCTCATGCTCGCGGGATTCATGTCGTTTGCCCTCAGATACGCTCTGATGGAAAAAGAAACGTCCCTGTGGACGGGCCGTGAATGCGTTCTGAGCGGAAAGGTGCTTTCTGCCGCTTCAAAAGAAGACAGACTCGAGCTCGATGTAAGGACAGACGGAAAGAACGGCATGCCGCGCAAGGTAAAGCTGATGCTGAGGAATTATCCCTCGCATCCCGCAGAAGATGCATCCGGAAAGAAGACATACGAAGAAGCATATGAGCTGACAGGCACATCCATCACTGCCGGAGGAGAATTCATCGAGCCGGCCGGAGCGGATGATCCGGGAGTGTTCGATTACAGGCTGTACATGAGGGCAAAGGGGACTCCTCTGATATTCAGGGCAGGCGGGATCGACGTAACAGATGAAGGAGGGACCGCGGCATCGTTCAGAAGGCGCCTCTTCAGGACGAGAGAGGACTTCGTTTCGCGCTTTGACGATGAGACGGCGGGGTTCATAAGGGGCGCTGTGTTCGGCGACAAGCGGGAACTGGACGAAGACATCGTAAAGGAATTCAACGCGAACTCCACCGGCCACATCCTTGCCGTAAGCGGCCTGCACATGGGGTTTCTGTACGCTCTTCTGAAGGCTCTCACGGGGCGGAGAAGGACCGCGGGCATATCCGCGGCGATCATAGCCGTGATGATCATCTACGGAGAGATGACGCTGTGGAGCCCGGCCACTTTGCGGGCGTGCATCGTGATGGGTCTGAGCATACTTTCGCTTCATTTCAGAAGACCCTTCGATCTTCTGACTTCAGTCAGTCTTGCCGCCATGCTGATACTTGCATCGCAGCCGTATGAGCTTTTCGATACGGGATTCAGGATGTCGTTTCTTGCCATGGCGGGCATAGCGTTCATGACAAAGCCGCTCTCTTCCGCAACAGGCGAAGGGCTGGGGATGATGCTTGCCGTGCAGGCGGGCACAGTGCCTGTAACGGCGTATACGTTCTGCCGCATCAATCCTCTTTCCGTATTCATAAACATACCGGTCATACTCCTCGCGTCGGTGATGGTGCCGCTGTGCCTGCTGCTTCTGATCTGCGGCCTTATGCTCGGCGTCTTTCCGGGCGCCGGGATATACATGGCTCAGCTGATCGCTCATGCCGTCATGAAGATCAATCATCTGCTGACTTTTGACGGGGGATTCTCGCTAAACGTAGCGGGCTTTGGCGCTGCTTCGGCGGTCGCGCTGTACGCTCTCATGTTCGGGCTCTCATCCGAATGGGCCAGGATACGCATCATAAGAAAAGACAGGAAGGGACTTCTGAGGACCGCGGCGGCACTGCTCGCTCCCTTCATAATGCTGAGCTCATGCCTTTATGACAGCTTCAGTGATGATGAGATCGTCTTCGTCTCGGTCGGACAGGGCGACTGCACTCACATAAGGGCAGGGGGCCGCAGCGTGCTCATAGACGGAGGCGGCAGAGAGGACTTCAATACCGGAGAGAGGGTGCTGATGCCGTATCTTCTGCACGAGGGATGCAGCGCAGTGGATATAGCTCTTGTGACGCATCTTCATGAAGACCATTACAGGGGGATATGCGAGCTGGCCGAGGCATACCCCGTGGGAATGGCCGGGATACCGGCGGACTACTCTGACGTGATAGAAAACGGGACAGGTCCGTTCGGGCCGGACAGACTGTTTCCGGTCGTCCCGGGCATGAAGATAAAACTGGCTGAAGAGATATACATCGAAGCGGTCTGGCCTGTAAGGACATCTTCGAAGCCCGTGAGCGCTGATGACCCGAACGAGCACAACTGCGTTTACATAATAAGCTTCGGAGACGTGAAGACGATGGTCACCGGGGACCTTCTCGAAAAAGACGAGCTTGAGATGGTGGAGCATTACAGAAAAAGAGGGAGAGAAGACGTCCTGAGATGCGATATACTGAAGGTCGCTCATCACGGGAGCAGATCCAGCTCGTCGGAAGAATTTCTTGACGCCGTGTCTCCCGCTATAGCAGTCATACAGGCAGGAAGAAACAATATCTACGGACATCCGCACAGTCAGACGCTCGACCGCCTTGAGGAACGGGGGATCGCAGTTTACAGGACGGATATAAACGGAGCGGTCGGCATGGATATACGCAAAAACAAAGTGAAAGTCGATGTGATGCATCCGACGCCGGGCAGCTGAGAATCTTGAGAGACATCAGTCCGATGTGTTAAAATATTACGATGGAAAACCGGATGATATTTCATCCGCCCGGGAGATGACGATGGCCTACAGGGATTTTGCAAACGACAGACAAAAAGGGGTGCTGAAAGACGTGCTGATGTTCTACGGAGCAGAAGACTACCTCATGAACTGGGCTGTCGACATGATCATATCCGACAATGTCGAAGAAGAAAACCGCGACCTCGACGTCAGGTACATGGACGGTGACAGCGTCAGCGCCTATGACATAATGGCCGAGGCCAGGGCGTATTCGATGTTTTCGCCGAAAAGAGTGGTCATAGTAAGGAACTACCTGCCTCTTTACAGGAAGACTGAAGATGCCGGTGCAGAAGAGCTCCTTGAATTCGCGGGCGGCAGGCTGGATTCCGCTGCGGTAGTATTCTGCGTGGAAAGCAGGTTCAGCGGAGACATCGGATCATTCGGCAAAAAGATGATAAAAGCCTGCGGATCCTACGAATTTGCGAGGCTCGAAAAGGCCGATCTCAAGGCTTTCATAACAAAGCGGGTGCACGCAGCCTCAAAGATGATCGCCAGGCGCGAGCTCGAGCACATGATAGATGTGACGGGCTATTACAACAGAGGCAGCAGCTACGATCTCTCGCAGCTCGACAGAGACATAAAAAAGATAACGGGAGCCTGCGCGGGAGACGATATCACGGCGCAGCTGATCGAAGATATACTTATCGGCGACAGCGACAGATTCGCATTCAATCTCGTCGATGCTCTAACTGCCGGCAACAGAGACAGGGCTCTTTCCATCGCAGAGGCCATCATAAGGGATGACGACGGGGCGATGGGGGCGCTCGCTCTTCTGACCAGACAGTTCGAGATAATGTACGATGCGCTCGAATTGTCCGAAGAGGGACTCAGCATCCCCGCAATGGCAAAAAAGACCGGGATCAACGAATACAGGTTCAGAAAAGCCTGCAGCGCTGCCGGCAGATACAGCCGCCGCCGCATCAAGAAAATACTGACGGATCTTTATAACGCCGACAGGGATATAAAGAGAGGGGACATGGACAAGGACACCGCGCTCGAACTTACAGCCGTGTCGGCATGTCCGTGAAAAGGGGTAAATTGCTGCAATGAGTGAAAAAAAGGAACCGGGAATCTGGAAAAAATATAACAGCCCGATGGCAAACCTGACTGTTGTCGCGGGTATTCTCCTGAATTATCTGGGGTCGAAGATCGCCGCGGCCAGCGGATTCCCGATATACCTCGATAATATCGGGACGATCGTCGCCGCTGCGCTGGGGGGATATCTGCCCGGCATCATCACGGCTGTCATAAACAACATGATAAACTACGCGCTTGATTCCGTATCCATCTATTACGCTTCCATAAGCGCGCTGATAGCCGTGACTGCAGCGTATATCTGCAGGGGGAAGCGCAGGGTGGATGCTCTGCAGGCGATAAAGCTTATCTTTGCCGCGGCCTTCATCGGAGGCATTCTCGGCGGCATCATCACGTGGTTCCTGAACGGTCCTTCAACAGAGGGCGTTGCCGCAGATCTGCTGAACTGGTGCAGGGACTCGCTCGGGCTCGGACCTTTCTATGCGCACGAACTGTCGACCTTTCTGCTGGATCTGGTCGACAAGGCTCTGACCGTAATGATATCGCTGATCATCATTCGTCTGGTCCCGGAAAAATTCAGATCGAAGCTCTGGATGAGCGGATGGAGGCAGAAGCCTCTCGAGGATGAGTCGGTCAGCAGGGGCGTAAAGATCAGTGAGATCAAAGTCGACAGCCGTTCTCTGAACAACAGGATAACCCTGATGCTGGTATTCGCTTCGCTTTCGATGGCCATCATCGTGACCGGAGTGAGCTCATCACTGTTCAGACAGTATTCAAGACAGGAGCATCTCACAACAGCGAGCGGCATAGCCAGACTTGCAGCCTCTGCCGTCGATCCTGAGATGGTGGACGAATACATTGCAGAAGGCGAATCCGCTGAGGGCTATGCAGAGACCGAGAAAAGACTGACGGATATACGCGACAGCTCGCCGGACATCGAATACGTGTATGTTTACAGGATACTTGAGGACGGATGCCATGTCGTGTTCGACCTTGATACGGCGGAACTCGAAGGAGAAGAGCCGGGCGCCGTCATCCCGTTCGACGAGTCGTTTGAGAAATACGTGCCGGATCTTCTCGCGGGCAAACGCATCAGGCCTCTGGAGACCAACGACACATACGGCTGGCTGCTGACTGCTTACGAGCCTGTATATGACTCGTCCGGCAAATGCGTATGCTACGCCGCGGCTGATGTGAAGTTCGAGGACATACAGGATTACGAGAAGGATTTCGCCATAAAGGTGGTGCTGCTGTTCCTCGGATTCTTCATACTGATACTCGTCATCGGTCTGTGGCTGTCCAGGTATAACATCATACTGCCTATAAACAGCATGGCTTCATGCGCGAGCGATTTCGCTTTCAGCGACGATTCAGCCGATGAGAGCATGGCTGAAGAAAACCTCGAGCGCATAAAGGCTCTGGATATCCGGACCGGAGACGAAGTCCAGAACCTCTACGAATCCTTCGTCAAGATGACGGCCGACTCCGTCGATCACATGAAGAACATCCGCGAGCAGAACCATTCGATAATGAGACTTCAGAACGGCCTGATAATGAGCCTTGCCGACATGGTCGAAGGCAGGGACTCGGATACCGGCAATCACGTCAGGAAGACTGCCGCCTACTGCCGCATAATACTCGACGGTCTGAAAAAGAAGGGCTATTACAGCGATCAGCTGACCGACAAATTCATGTACGACGTCGAACGCTCCGCTCCTCTTCACGACATAGGCAAGATCGCGGTATCGGATGTCATACTGAACAAGCCGGGCAAGCTCACGGACGAGGAATTCGAGATCATGAAGACCCATACGACTGCGGGCAGGGAACTCATCGACAGGGTCATCGAATCGGTCGAAGGCGAGAGCTATCTGCACGAGGCCAGAAACCTTGCCGGCTCGCATCACGAGAAGTGGAACGGCAAAGGGTATCCTGACGGACTTTCAGGCGAGGACATACCGCTGTCTGCGCGCATCATGGCCATAGCCGATGTATTCGACGCCCTGACCTCGAAGCGCGTATATAAGGATCCGATGAGCTTCGAAAAGGCAGTGAGCATCATCAGAGAGGATTCCGGCACGCACTTTGATCCGAAGTGCGTAGAGGCCTTCCTTGATTCGCTCAATGATGTCAGAGGCGTTCTCGATTACTACAACGCACTCGAAGCCGGAGGCATAAAAGTTAGAGGCAATGAGATAGACAACCCGGAGGAAGATCATGAGACTATCCAGGCAAAACAAGATACTCGAGATAATCAAGACGAATGAGGTCGAGACACAGGACCAGCTGCTCGCTCTTCTGAGGGAGGCGGGCTATTCCGTGACCCAGGCGACTGTATCGAGAGACATACGGGAGCTCCAGCTCATAAAGGGACAGTCAAAGGACGGCAAGTATAAATACATTGCCGGCAATTACGACAACAGGCCTATCTCCGAGAGATTCATCAAGATACTTCAGGAGACGACCCTGTCTTACGCTTCTGCTCAGAACCTTATCGTGGTAAAGACTCTTTCAGGCTGCTCCGGAGCCGCGGGCGAGGCCATAGACTGCCTGAGTCTCGAGCATATCGTCGGATCCATCTCCGGAGACAACAATCTTCTCGTTGTCGTCGACGACGAAAAGAACGTTCCGCTGATCACGGCGCAGCTTGACAGGATACTCAATTCAAACGACTAGGAACCATTCATGATCGACCGCATAATCATCGACAATTTCGCTACCATAGAGCATCTCTCTCTCGACCCCGGGACAGGCTTCAATGTCATCACGGGAGAGACGGGAGCCGGAAAATCCGTCCTCGTCACGGCTGTGAGCACAGTCCTCGGCGGCAGGGCCGATACTTCCATGGTCAGGACCGGCGCCGACA
>CADBFL010000080.1 GCA_902793875.1 uncultured Eubacteriales bacterium
GTTTCTCACAAAGTCGGAATCAAATGGATTCCCGGAGCCGTTCCTGTGCTCAGCGGTGCCCTCGAAGCCTATCATGTCGATGCCTATGTTGTCGTTGTCATGGATGATATTGTCTCTGATCGTGAATCCGTCGATGTTGCCGTTGATGACCGTCGACTCGCTGTCGCCGCACTCGCAGTCATATACCTCGCAGCCCTCCAGGACCAGGTTCCTGACAGGGACGCGGTCGTTGCGGGCGTACGCGCATATGCCGTGGACGCCGCGCACTCCGTGGACCCTGCAGTTTCTTATCGTGATGTTTTCGGGATGTCCTTCACCGTCCGGCGTGCTTTCGTAATAAATGCCGCAGGTCCCGCCGGTGACCTCGAATCCGTCGATGACGATATTGCCTGAATCGACTATATGTATGCCTGCGCTCTCATCGCCCGGCGCAGATTCGATTACGGCCTTTTCTCCGTCCGCCGCTCTGAAAACGACGGGCTCTTTTTCAGTGCCGGACAGTCCGTTTATCTCAAACTGCCCGTATGTGCCCTCATGCACGATGACTTCGGTGCCCGCGCCCGCATTCTCTGCTGCGAAGGCAGGCGTAGCGTACGGGGACTCTTCGCTCCCGTCGCCCGTCTCATCGCTTCCGCCTGCTGCGACATGGACCTTCGCAGCCGGGGCCGGGGCGTTTCCGTCAGCGGGCCTTTCATCCGCGCACGCCGCAGACACAGCCGCCAGCATGATCATGATCACTGTGAGCAGAATTTTTTTCATACAGGAATTTTACCATTTCAGCGGACCTTTTGGTACAATTAGAGCCGGTGCAGATATGCACTGAAAAAAATGGCCGGGGAGTCATCCCGGGCCGGAAAAGAGGTAAAAATAAAATGAGTTCGATCGTTGACAGATTCATGAGGTATATCTCAATCGACACACAGTCAGACCCAGGCAGCGAGTCGACGCCGAGCACGTCGAAGCAATTCAGGCTGGCGAAGCTGCTCGCAGAGGAAATGACCGGGATGGGGGTATCCAATGTGAGGTATGACGAAGAGCATTGCTATGTGTACGGCGAGATACCGGCCAGCTGCGACGGAGATATCCCGGCTGTCGCTTTCATATCGCACCTGGACACGGCGCCCGACGCTCCCGGCGATGCGTCGAACGCCAGGATAGTCACGGACTATGACGGAGGCGTCATACAGCTTAACGGCAGCGTCTCTCTCGATCCTGTATCATATCCGGAGCTCAAAAACTACACAGGCTGCGACCTGATCGTGACCGACGGTGTTTCACTGCTGGGAGCGGATGACAAGGCCGGCATCGCCGAGATAATGACGATGGCCGAAAGGCTCATAAACGACCCGTCCATACCTCACGGCAGAGTGGGCATAGCCTTTACATCCGATGAGGAGATATGCGGGAACGCGAGATTCTTCGATATCGAGGGCTTCGGAATGGACTACGCCTATACAGTGGACGGCGGCCCCGTCGGAGAGATCGAGTACGAGAATTTCAACGCCGCAGAAGCGGTCGTACGTGTCAGCGGCAGGAACATCCATCCGGGAGAAGCCAAGGATGTCATGGTGAATGCGGTCAGGATAGCCGCCGAGCTCGACGGGCTGCTGCCTCAGGAGCAGCGTCCGGAGTACACGGAAGGATACGACGGCTTCTTCCACCTGACTTCCCTGTCCGGAGACGTAACGGAGGCAGAGTCCAGGTATATCATCAGGGATCACGACGATGAAAAGTTTCAGATCAAGCAGGACCTCATGCAGAAGTGCGTCGATCATCTGAACCTGAAATACAGCGGCGCTGTCGGGCTCGAGCTGACCGAGCAGTACCGCAACATGAGAAAATACATCGAGCCGCACATGTTCCTTGTAGACAACGCGAAGAAAGCCTTTGCAGACTGCGGCGTCGAGCCTGTCGTTCTGCCGATAAGAGGCGGCACCGACGGAGCCATGCTCACCTACAGGGGCCTCCCGTGTCCGAATCTTTCGACAGGCGGTCATAACTTCCATTCGAATACCGAATACATACCTGTGCAGTCGCTCGAAAAAATGGCGGATGTGCTCGTCGAACTCGCGAGCCTGACCGCCAGGTAAAATATCACATCTGTGAATGTAACAGTCCGCTTCTCAGAGCAGCTTTTCAGCCCATTCCGGTTCTCTGAAACCCGTGAGCACGAAGCCGTCGCCGACGAGGAGCGGTCTTTTTACGAGCATCCCGTCCGCGGCGAGCAGCGCGAACTGTTCGTCATCGCTCATCTCAGGCAGTTTCTTTGAAAGGCCGAGGTCGCGGTACTGCATGCCGCTGGTGTTGAAGAACCTCTTCAGCGGCAGCCCGCTCATCTCATGGTACTTTCTCAGCTCCGCCTCGCCGGGATTGTCCGTCTTTATGTCGATCACCTCGTGATCTATGCCCTTTTCCTCAAGCCACTTCAGAGCCTTTCTGCATGTGCTGCATCTGCTGTAGCAATATACCTTTATCATGTCTTCCTCCGTTCTCCGCCATATCCTTCTTTTTTTCAACACAATGATACCATATAATTGAACACGACAGAGAGAGAAAGGAGCACGACATGAGAGACCTTACACTTGGAAGCACCGGCATCACGGCGCCGCAGAACGGATTCGGAGCGCTTCCGGTCCAGAGACGCAGCACTGACGACGCGGTCGCGCTGCTCAGAAGAGCATATGAGGGCGGCATGCGCTACTTCGATACGGCAAGAGCCTATTCGGACAGCGAGACCAAGCTCGGCATCGCTTTCGAGGGCATCCGCGACAAACTGTATATAGCTACGAAGACAACGGCGACCACAGGAGACAAGGTGAAGGAAGACCTTGAGACCTCCCTCCGCGAGCTGCGCACCGACTATATAGACGTTTATCAGCTCCACATGGTCGACCGTGTGTATAAGCCGGGAGACGGGACGGGAGTCTACGAAGTCCTTCTGGAGGCGAAGGACTCCGGAAAGATAAGGCACATCGGAGTGACCGCCCACAAAATAGGAGTCGCATTCGACCTGGTCGATTCCGGACTGTACGAGACGCTGCAGTTCCCGTTCAGCTATCTGTCAGACGAAAGAGATTTTGAGCTCGCAAGGCGCTGCAGCAAGAATAGCATGGGATTCATCGCGATGAAAGGCATGGCCGGCGGCCTCATCACGAGATCGGATGTCGCCATGGCCTTCCTCGAAAAGTACCCGAATGTCATGCCTATCTGGGGAGTGCAGAGAGAAGAAGAGCTCGAGCAGTGGCTCTCGTACATGGACGACACGCCTTCCCTTACCGACGAGATGCTCGCGTACATCGAAAAGGAAAAAGCGGAGCTTTCAGGCGACTTCTGCAGGGGATGCGGCTACTGCATGCCGACCTGTCCTGCCGGCATCGCCATAAACCAGTGTGCGCGCATGTCGCTGATGCTGAGGCGGGCTCCTTCGGAGGTCTGGCTGTCAGAGCACTGGCAGGCTGAGATGAAGAAGACCGAGGAATGCATAGATTGCGGCCAGTGCACGGCGCACTGCCCGTACGAGCTCGACACCCCTGCTCTTCTCAAAAAGAACTACGAGGACTATAAGAACGTCCTCGCAGGCAAAGTAAAAGTGGACTGAACGGACTGAACGGACCGAACATACCGAGGGACCGGTCATCAGGCCGGCCCCTCTTTTCATTTTTTACTTTTCTTCACTTTTTGTTTTTAAGCACCACTGCGCCGTTTTTGCCGCCTTTATATTCCCTGTCCTTCATCACAGGATGTCCGTTCACATAGACATGGACTATGCCTTCCGGACGGAAATCCGGTTTTGACTCATCGACCTTCATATTATCAAGATCGATGACAGTTATATCGGCTTTGAAGCCCGGCTTCAGATAGCCTCTCTCGGGTATGCGGAAGCGGTCGGCCGTCTTGCCTGTCATCTTGCGCACGACCTTCTGCATCGGGATGCCGTATCTTTTTGCCAGAAGGAAGAACTGCGGGAATGTCTGGAAGGCCGCGATGTTCTGAAGGCCCTTGTCGACCACCCACGCATCCGTCATGAATACGGACAGCTCGTCGTTCATCAGACGCTTTACGATCTCGTCGTTATAGTACTTGCCGAGATAGATGCTGCCCGCGCGGTCAGAAAGATCGACGAGTTTCAGATACATGTCGAGTTCCGACAGTCCCTCTTCGGCAGCGCACTCCGGTATGGTCTTTCCCTCGTATTCAGGATGATCATCCGAGATATACGCCACGACCATGTCGTCCCAGTCGATGCCGAGCACCTTGCGGTACATCAGTATCGTAAGTTCGAGCTTCCGGCGGTTCACAGGAAGCTTCGCCTCCTCTTTGCTGAGCTTTGCGTACCACTCAGGGAATACGACCGTGATGACAGACGCTCCGTAGTGGAACACGTAATTGTCGAAGGCCAGAGGATTGCCCGTATAGTGCTCTCCGTGGAATGTCGCGAGCATCTTGTTGAGCAGCTTCCAGCTCCTCTCCCCTACGAAGATGAGATGGCTGTATTCGAGCCTGCAGCCCGACTTGTGCATGATGTCTACCGCCTCGTCGAGTCCCATCTCGAGATGCGACTTCTTTGTGAGCAGCGGATAGTCTGCGCTGACTATGGAGTTTGCCCTCGGGTGGATCGTAACTATGCCGTCGTACTTTGCTATCTCTTTCGCAAACGCGATTATCTCGTCTTCTTTCGCGTAGCGGTCAGGCTCGTACATGAAGCCGAAGGACCCGCCGAAGGCTCCGCCTTCCATGGCTTCCCTGACGTGCCCGAGCTCTTCTTCGATCTGCTCCTGCGTATAAGGCGCCGGATCATAGCCCGTCATGCCGGCTCTTACCGAGCCCTGCCCGATCAGCGGCACCAGGTTCACGTAGAGATTACCCTTCGCGCGTTTTTTGAACTCGGCAAAGCTGCACGGATGCAGGGCGTCGAAGAGTCCTCCGCCTATCTTGTCCCTGTGCGGCGTGCCGGGATCGATGCCGAACGGCGAAAAGCTGCAGTTTCCGGTGATCTGAGTGGTTACGCCCTGTTCGATGAACGGCCTGAAATATTTCTCGGCGTCCTCTCTGTCGTAGAAGAAGTCGTTGTGCGAATGCGCGTCTATGAGGCCCGGGCAGATCTGCAGGCCGCTTATATCGATGACCTCGTCAGCTTTTTTGTTTATCTTTTCCGCCACTTCGATTATGCGGTCGTCCTCGATCAGGACATCGCCGGTGAACGGTCTTCCTCCCGTACCGTCATACACGGTACCGCCTTTGAATAATGTCTTCATTTCTGTTCTCCCTGGATCTGTTCAGCGTCTGTTCCAATACTATCATTCTGTTCCAATACTATCATTTTGTTCCATGCGGTCAAAGTTTTTGAAGCTTACGATCACCATCGATACGGACATCACGAAAGCCAGAAAGTCGGATATCGGGCTGGCGTAGAAAACTCCGTATATGCCGAAGTATCTCGGCAGCAGCAGAAGCAGCGGTATGAGAAAGAGCCCCTGCCTCGACAGGGACACCAAAAGTCCCTGCCTGTGATTGCCGATGGACGAAAAGTACATGATGGTGACGGGCTGTATGTTCTGGAAAAACACCAGCATCATGTATATGCGCAGATACATCTCCGCAAACTCGTAATACAGTTCGGAGCCCGTTCCGAATATCGATATTATCTCTCTCGGAAAGCACTGCAGGCAGATGAAGAAAATGACTCCTATCGCGAACGCGGCGGCAAAAGCCCTCCAGTAAGCTGACTTTACCCTGTCATACCGCTTCGCTCCGAGGTTGTATCCCCATATCGGCTGGCAGCCCTGCCCTATGCCTACCGCGAAGGAGACCATTATCATATTGAGTTTCTGGGCAATTCCGGATACGGCGAGGGGTATGTCCGGTCCGTATATGGAATGCGCACCGTAATACTCGAGCACATTGTTGAGAACCAGCGCAGTGGTCATCATCAGCATGTGATTCACGAAGTTCGGTATGCCGGCCTCCATGCTGTCCAGCATGTGAGACCAGCTGATACGGAGCTCTCTGGCGGATATCCTGAACGATCTGAACCTCGGATAATACAGCAGCGTGAGAACGAATCCCGTGAACTGGGATATCACCGTAGCAGCCGCAGCTCCTTTCAGGCCAAGCCCCATAGGGTACATGAAAAGCCAGTCGAGGAACACATTCAGAACAGCGCCCGCGCCGTTGCAGAGCATGGAATATTCCGGACTCCTGTCCGAACGGATGATGTATGCCGAAGCGTTGGTAAAGAGATAAAACGGAAGCCCGAAAGCTGTTATCGACAGATATGAAAGCGCCAGCGGGTAGACATCGCCGTTTTTTCCGGCTCCGCCGAGAACGACTATATCGCTCCTGAACACATAGATGATAAGGCCGAGGATGAGTCCGGCCGCCGCGGCTCCGGTGATGCCGGTATGTACGTATTTTCTCGCTTCGTCGTGGTTCCCCGCGCCCTGATTGATGCTGAAATTGGATGCCGCGCCGACGCCGAAAAGCATGCTTATTCCTGTGGTGAAAGTTACCGTCGGGAACACGACATTCGTCGCGGCATTTCCGAGCATGCCGACGACGTGACCTATGAATATCTGGTCCGTGATGTTATACAGCGCGCCGACCAGCATGCTGATGATGGCCGGAATGGCGAACCTCGTTATAAGCGGCAGCAGCGGCGCGCTGCCGAGAGGATTTTCTTCTTTTTGTATCATTGCCGGCAACCGTTCTTCCTCCCTTGATCCTGTCATATCATATTAACACCCGCATAAGAAAACTGGCAAGAAAAAGCCGCCCGCAGGCGGCTTCAGATCGTAGCGTTCAGATCGTAGGCAAAGCGGGGCTTCAGCGCCTCTCTGTAATACTATACAGGTTTTTCATCCCGCTGTTTAGCTTAATGGTGCCAGACCCGTTTAGAAACTTTTAACTGGGACGAGGGTGTAAAATGCCGGCCTTCTTCTCTGTCATTACACCATTTTCAGTATGATCCTCCATTTGTGTCCGTCTTTCGTTCATTCGGGTGTAATCCCGGCAGCCGCGGATGCATGATTACACCGTTTTCGCAAAAAGCGGTGTAAAAAGCATCTGCAGCGTCATTGGTTTACACCCGGGCGCCGCGGATCGCCTCTCATATCCTTGAATAAGAGCTGCCCGGTGTAATATCCATTGACCGGATGCAGATATTACACCATTCGTAAATCAACGATGCTTGATTCCGATAGAAATACATTCCCGTTCGCTCTCCTTTGAGCTCACGGGTTCTGCCAGCCGGTCGCGCCGCTCTGCAGCTGCTTTGTGCGGCATGGGAAACGGCCGCAGTCGCAGCGCTGGCGCTCCCGGGGCAGAACAGAAGCCTCGTTTTGTAAAGGCTATGGGCTTGTTGTGCAGCAGATGAAGCCCCGCTGTATATGTATGGACAGCCGGATTCCTGAGTTTCATACACATTTTTGACGGTCCCGGTCCTGAGAACAGACCTCGGATCTGCCAATTTGTGTATGGACATGCCGATACCGGAAAGCGATACACAGCTTTTCACGAAATCATGTGTATCGTTTTGAGAATATATACCGGCCATACACAAAACAGAATGCTCACAAGCTCAGGCATCGCCTCATGATGGCATTTTTGTGTATGACTGACCGGTGATCGGCGATCGATACACAAATCAAGAATCCGGGGGGCCGCACGATCGAGTGGATCGATGCATCGGAGCTGCCTGTGGAATGATGATGTGTAAACAGCGCGATCACAGGTACGGGGGGGTGTAAAAGATGTCCCGTTCATTAAGACCCTCAAAAGTTATACTATACGGCATTTTCATCCCGCTGTTTAGCAAAACCACCCTGCTGCTTGGGTGGCATTAATAATTCTGCTATTCTACTGGTGCTAATTCTCTAATCGGGCACTTAATTGCTTTTCTTGGGACGCACCACTTTCTAAAGCTCTCTACCGCCTCCGGTGGAGCTTTATCAGTCAACTCAAAATCCCCAATCTCATTGATTTTATACCATTCCGGATTGGATTTCCAAAATGATCTTTCTTTGCTTGCTGTAGCCATCCTATTCACCTCTGCTTTTAGTTATACTATACGGCATTTTCATCCCGCTGTTTAGCACGTTATCTTGTTGTGGTCATTATATCACATACCATCTGTATCACGTGGACTGCTCCAGTCCCGGGTCATGCTCTTTCAGCCGGCGAATATGTTTATCGGCTGTTTTTCTGCTGGAAGTGACTCTCATGAACAATTCCGTGCCAATTCGCAGATAGCCATCTGAATACAGGTGCCATAATTATGTTATGGCGGGATTTCGCATCTTGTTTTTTGCTACCAGAAAAGCCCTCTCTCCGCATAGTGGAGAAAGGACTTTGTCTTCAGTCTGAAGCCGCCCGCCGGCGACATGATGTCATTCTACAGTGACGGATTTCGCCAGGTTTCTCGGCTTGTCTACGTCCAGGCCCTTTGCCACGCTCGTGTAGTATCCGAGCAGCTGCAGCGGGATGACGGCGAGGCTTCCCATGAAGTGCTCGTCTGTCCGCGGCACGTATATGGTAAAGCTGACTGAATCCTCGACGCTGTAGTTGCCTTCCGTCGTGACTCCAAGGAGATAGGCTCCCCGCGCCTTGCACTCTGTCATGTTGCTGATCGTCTTTTCGATCAGCTCCTCCTGCGTCAGGATGCCGACAACGAGTATGCCGTCCTCTATCAGGCTTATAGTGCCGTGCTTCAGCTCGCCCGCAGCGTACGCCTCGCTGTGGATGTAGCTGATCTCTTTCATCTTGAGGCTACCCTCGAGACTTATAGCGTAGTCCAGACCCCTCCCGATGAAGAACGCGTCACGGGCGTTCGAATACTTTGAAGAGAACCACTGTATCCTTTCCTTGTTGCCGAGCACGCTTTCTATCTTTTCCGGCAGAGTCTGCAGCTCGTCCACATAATAATCATAGTCCCTTTCGTTGATCGTCCCCCTGGCCTCGCCGAGAGCGACCGCGATCGCATACATCGCCGCGAGCTGCGTGCTGTACGCCTTGGTCGTCGCGACGGCGATCTCAGGCCCTGCGAGCGTATAGAGAACGTTGTCTGCTTCCCTGGCTATCGTGGATCCGACGACATTGACGACCGCAAGAGTCTTTATCCCGTGCT
>CADBFL010000081.1 GCA_902793875.1 uncultured Eubacteriales bacterium
ATGATTCTAAGAATTCAATGAGACATGTCCGTTGAAAAAAAATTTTTGAAAAAATAAGCGTTTCTAATAATTCTCTTATTTTTCGCTTCTATACTACAGCTGTCAGATAAAGAAAAACACCCGGAGATGACCCGGTGTCAGCTGAATAAAATCACAGATCCAAAAGGAGGACAAAGAAATGGCTAACAACTTCACAGCGATCAACAGCATCATCAGCAAGGCGGCTGCAGAGGCAGGCATCAGAGATAATGAAGAATACAGAGTCCGCATCATCGGCGTCGAAGGCGACCTGATCGAGTTCGTTCTCGAGACCGAGTGGATGAGCGTTACATGCTACGCGGATCTTGAGTCCACTCGCATCCTCGGCCTGATGAACGAGACCAAGGCCCCTGTATATCCGAAGGCCGCATAACAAGCCCCTCATCACAGTCACGCATAGCAGATACTCCCCGTAAAGCCGAAGGCCGCGCGGGGAGTTTCTGTTGCTGCTACAATATGTATTTATTCTTGTATTCTCCGAAATATCTTTTGAAGAGTTCGTTTTCTCTGAACTCAGGCATGCTGTGGAATTCGTGCAGCCATCGCTCTCCGCTCACCGACTCGAGGATGTCCACCGCGAGATTGCTGCAATGGTCCGAGATCCTCTCGTAGTCAGTCAGAAGGTCGTTGAAGACGAATCCTGTCTCCAGACTGCAAAGCTGTTTGCTTACCCTTTCGATGTGGTTCGATTTGATCTCATCGCAGAGGTCATCGACGACTTCTTCGAGCGGATCTATCCTCAGAGCCTCTTCCGTATTATTGTTTATGAAGGCTTCGATGGTGATCCTGGTGATCTCGTTGATGGCGTCTTCCAGAACGGTAATCTCTTTGTTCGCGGCATCCGAGAAGCTGATCTTCTTTTCGTTTATCTCGGCGACGGCTTCTCCTATATTTCTGGCATGGTCGGAGATCCTCTCAAAGTCCGAAAGGGCTCTCAGGTATTTGCTCACGTCCGCCGACATCTCTTCGTTGAGATCTCCGGCGGTGATCTTGAACAGGTAGGCGCCCAGCTTGTCCTCATATCTGTCGAGCACTCCCTCGAGGTCGAACACCTTCTTGACGCCTTCCTTGCTGTATTCACGTCTTACGGCTACTGCGCTCGCAACGCTGTCTCCGGCTTTTTTGGCCATCGAGTCGATCACGGCCTTGCTCTGGTTGAGAGCAAGCGTCGGGTGGTCGAGGAATCTCGGCTCGAGCCTGTCCATGTCGGCCTTCTCTGCGGCCGCCTCCTCGCTCTCAGGGAAGATATTGCATACTATCTTCTCGAGCAGGCCTATGGCCGGAGCCAGAAGGATCACGACAGCGAGCCTGTACAGCGTGTTGGTCAGCGCGACCGTCACCATGGTCATCTTCATATGCATGAAGCTGAAGCCTATGATCGCGTTGAGTGCATAGAATATGCCTCCGACCAGCACCGCGCCGAGGACATCGATTATCAGATATACGAAGGCCGTCCTCTTTCCGTTGGTGCTCGCTCCCAGGGCGCTCAGCATGACCGGCACGGAAGCGCCGATGCCGATTCCCATCAGTATAGGGAACGCCATGTCGAACTCGACTGCTCCCGTTACGGCAAGCGCCTGGAGTATACCTACGGCAGCGCTCGCGCTCTGGATGACGGCGGTGACCAGTACGCCGATCAGGACTCCGATGACCGGATTTGAGAAGCTCGTCATCATGCTTATGAATTTCTCGTCCTCTCTCAGCGGTACGATGGCTCCCGACATCATGCTCATGCCGTACATCAGTACTGCAAAGCCGAGCATTATGCCGCCTATGTTCTTGTGGGAAGTCTTCTTGGCGAACATCCACAGGACGATGCCGATCAGAGCGACCACGCCCGTAAGTATCTCTGTGCTGAAAACGGATGCGATGCTCGAGCCCGAGCCGCCGAGGCTGTTCAGACAGAGCACCCAGCCCGTTATGCTGGTGCCGAGTATGGCGCCGAGCACGATACCTATCGCCTGACGGACCTGCATCATGCCGGAGTTTACAAAACCGACCACCATTACGGATGTTGCCGATGATGACTGTATGACCGCGGTCACTCCGGCGCCGAGGAATATCCCCTTGATCGGATTGCCCGCAAGCTTATACAGTATAGTCTCCATTTTGCTTCCGGCTACTTTTTTGAGCGAGTCTCCCATGACCGACATTCCGAAGAGGAACATCGCGACTCCTCCAAGTAGCGAAACTACATTGCTGGCCTGCATTTGACTGTTTCCTTTCCCGGGGCACTGCCCCTCACTTATCAAAAGAGACTTTTACCGCAGATCCGGCGGAAAAGTCCCGTTGTTTCGAACACATTCCGGGGGCGGCACCCTTTCTCCCCATGCTAACTATCACATATTGTTATGCCGCTTGTCAATACGATAGAAAAAAGTATCATCGCCATGCCGGCGACCGATGCAAATGTGAGATGTTCGTCGAAAATGATCACGCCCAGGGCAGCAGCAGCCACAAGCTCAACGGAGCACAGCACAGGGACTTTGCTGGACTCTGTAAGCCCCTGTATGCCGGAATAGAACAGGATATATGCAATGGTGGTAGGGATCAGGCCGAAGAGGAATCCCCACAGCAGGATCTCCGGATCGAACAGTCTATCCGTCGTTGTCCACGGCCTGGCTGCTATAAGCGTGAACGCTGCCGCGAAAAAGAAATTATAGGTCGCCACCACAAAGGGCGAGCCTTCATCCGTGGCCAGCCTCCCGAAAATGGTCTGGGTCGAATACGCAAGAGCGGCACCCAGTCCGAACAGCAGTCCCGCGGCGGATACGCTTATGCCCGAGAAGTTCCCTCCTGTAGCCGCGAGCATGCAGCCCGCCACATTGACAGCCAGAGCAAGGGTCTTTTTCGGCCCTATCTTTTCGCGGAACAGAAGCTTTGATTCCACAGCAGTGAAAACGGGCGCCATGTACAGCATCGCTGCCGCAAGAGACATCCCGAGCCTGTTCACTGCGTTCGTATAGCACAGATTGTTGATCGACATGGAGACGACTCCGAGCAGCACGCACGAAAACAGCATGCGCCTGCTGATCGCGAAAGCTCCCGCGCCTTCCTTTATCAGCGTGATCAGGAACAGCAGGAGGAAGCCGAAAAACATCCTCAGAAAAGTCGTATATTCTGAGGATGACCCCTTTGCGTAGAGTATCTTTATGAACATCCCTATCGTTCCCCAAAGAACTCCCGACAGTATTATCAGTATGTATTTCCTGTAAACCTCGTTCTTTTTCATCTGTAACGGAAGGTGCTCTAGTAGTTCGCCAGTTCGCTGTATTTTTCTATCGACTCATCCAGCCTGCCTCTGATATCCGCGTCTGTGTACAGGCTGTCGCTGTTCTGACTGAGCCCTCTGAACGAAAGATCCACTGAAGCCGGATGATTCTCTTCAGTCAGGATGTCCGCATCGCGCAGCTGCTCTGTCGTCTGGTATACCATGTCCACATCCCAGAACAGTCTGCCGTCCGCGGATCTCCACTTCGTGAATACCAGTTTGGAACCGATAGGCGTCTTCTTCTCTATCGTTTCAGGAAGATCGTATTTATCAGCTTCGAGAGCCGCGAGCACACTCTCCAGATTGGAGTCATGTCCGCAGAGGAATGTAAATCTGCGGCCGTCCGCGCTCATCTCCGAATCGATCTCCCTGAGCAGGGGATTGGCAACATTGGCCGCGATCAGCGGCGCTGTGAACAGCACGTCATTATACACGTCCTTGATATCCGCTATCTCTGTCCACTGCTCCTCGCTGAGCGTATTGCCGAACGCCGCCTTTTCAGGATCCGCCTCTTCATAATACTGCAGGGTCATGGCATCGCTCACGGTACATGCCGTTTTGAGAGAGCCTTCCATCGCCGGCTCCTTGCCCTTCTCGAGTATCACGGTCGTATCATCGGTCCTGAACGGCTTTATGCTGCCGTCCTTCGCCCCGGACGACTCCTCCATGTCGATCACATCCGACACGAGTTCATAATTGTCAGCGAGGGCTCCGATCTCCTTGTAATAGAGCGTGTTTATCTGCTCCTGCGCCGCCTTTACATAACCGTCGGACATATATGTCAGGCACGGGGCGAAGACCGGATCCATGGTGTCGAATTCACCATGGTGTTCCACTTCTTCATTGGCGGCCGGCAGCAGCCCGGCAGTGAAGAACTGCGCCGTGGCAATGGTGCGCTGCTTCGAATTGGCGTATATCCTGACCTCTTCCTTTTTCGGCTGATAGTTCTCCGGGAACAGTTCTTCTGCTTCCAGCCACTTTCTGAAATACTGTCCCATTGAGGTCTCAAGCGTGCCTCCCCGCAGCGACAGCTGGCTCGCAGGAGAAGTCCACTCGAACCACTCGTGCGGAGTGACAGTGCTGAGCACCGAATCCCCTCCGACAAGAGGCGATCTGATATTGTGCCTGCTGAGCACTACGACCTGCTCGAGCGTATATCCGTCATGCTCAAGGCTCTCCGGAACCGAAGGTTCTTCGGGTTCGGCAGGTCTGGCAAGCCCGCTCACATACAGGCCGAGAACTATCGCCAGGCATATGAGCGCTGTCGTTTCGAATATGATAAGTATCCTGCTTTTGCTTTCCATTATGTCAAACCTTTCCTCCGTCACCTGATGATCAGTCTCTTCCCGCCGACAAGCTTCAGGCTCTCGTAATCCCTGAAGTATTCTTCCAGCACGTTGGGCGCATTGGTTGCAATTTCGATCGGTCTGCCGTTCTTCTCGATCTCTTCATGAGGAAGGTCGAGGAAATCTCCGATACTATCGAAGAAATATTGCTGCATGGCGACTGTGAACACATCCCTGTCTTCGACTTCCTTTCCGTTCATCTTCAAAGAGATGATCGAGTGCTTCTTCCGGTCAAACTCACAGAAGAAGCCTTTTGAGAACTGGAACCATTCGCATCGTTCAGCACCATCATCCTCGAACGCTTCATCGCGAAGCATGAACGTCACGATATGCCTGAGCTGCCTGCCTGTAAGTCTGAAGCCCATCACAGGGCCCTGGAAAGGGAACACCTCCATGAAGTCCCTGAATGTGACTACAGGTCCCAGTTCCGGCTTGCGTATGCTTCCGGAGCCGAGCAGAACAAGATCCGCGCCGATCTGATCGCGCATGCATTCCGCCAGGAGATCTCCGAGCTCGGTCTCCATGTTGCGCTTTGGATGCGTGTAGGCGCGCGGGAATCTTGTAAGGACGCGTCCGTACTTCTCGTCTGTATATTCCTTGTACGCCTTGACTACCTTCTCGAGGGACTTGTCGCGCGGGCAGTTCTCTTCTGTGACGGGGATGCACTGCCACGTATACGAATCCATGCAGTTGCTGTCCGTGTCCACCATGATATCGAAACGTCCGATCTGATCCGTGCCGACTGCCGCCTGCACGATCGGTATCCCGGCAACTACGCATGGTTCGGAGAGAAGGGTATGGCTGTGTCCTCCGATGATCATATCTACTCCGCACGCAGGATCCAGCGCCGCCGCAAGCTTCTTGTCTTCTTCGATACCGATATGCGTGAGCAGTACCGTAAGATCTATGTCCTCCGAACGGTACGCGTCGCAGATCTTGGCGACCTCTGACGCCGCATCCTGTATGTCTATCAGGGTTCCGACCAGGCCTTCGCTCTTCGTGTTCGCCAGCACCTCCTCAGTCAGTATGCCGATGAACAGCACTCGCATCCCGTCGATCTCTTTTATGCAGTGCGAGTCGAAAAGACGGGTGCCGACGAACTTGATATACATGTTGGCATTGATGATCGGAAATGAAGCGCACTTCTCTATGAACAGCATGTGCGCAAGGCCGTAATCCGCCTCATGGTTGCCGATCGTCACGACGTCAGGCGCGAGCAGATTCATTATCTCTATCGTCGAAAGACCCTGGAACTCGCTGTCGATCAGCGAGCCGCGGAACATGTCTCCGGAGATGGAATATATGACATTCTTCTCCTCATTGCGGACCTTATTGATATAGCCGGACAGCCGCGAAACTCCTCCTATGAGCTTGTCGTCCACCTTCTCTGCGAGGAAGTCCCCGTGAAGGTCGTTGGAGTGCAGCAGCGTCAGTTTTTTCAGATTCTTCATTTTTTTCATTTTTATCGTCTCTCCCCGGTTACTGTTATTACTGTCTTAGCTGAAGATGTTTTTCTACCGTTTTCTTCTGTCTTTCCCGCTTGTTATATAGTACCGGTTCTTGATCTCATACATCCTGCGGTCAGCCTCCTTCACAACGGTTTCGATGCTGTCATGGCCCTCAGCCGATTCTGCTCCGCAGGATATCGATATGCATTCTATGTACCTGCCCTTCCTTTTTGCCGTTATTTCTTCCAGCCGGCCGATGC
Organism: uncultured Eubacteriales bacterium; assembly: GCA_902793875.1. GTDB lineage: Bacteria > Bacillota > Clostridia > Peptostreptococcales > Anaerovoracaceae > Crickella. Next base: position 6,365 of record CADBFL010000081.1, read on the forward strand.
ACTTCTGCGCATCTTCCTCGCTGCCTTTCATTATCACGCAGAATTCATCTCCGCCGATGCGGTACACTTCATCGGTGCAGCTGAACGCCTGACGAAGACACTCGGCCGCGCCGGTTATCAGTTCATCGCCGGCCTCATGCCCGATCGTGTCATTTGTCGTCTTCAGACCGTTGATATCCGCCATGATGACGCACAGATCCTTCGGAAGATCAGCGCCGAGGCTCGCAATGCGTTCCGCATATGCCCGTCTGTTCTTCAGGCCGGTCATCTGGTCGTAATATGCGTATCTCCTCTGTATATCGGCCAGCTTCTCGGCGGAGCGCGCGTACACATACCTCTCAAATCTGGATGTATCGACAAAGTGTCCGATCAGCACTCCGACCGACGAAAAGATCACAAGATTCAGAAGAGACCATGAATACGGTTCCGGGCTCATTACCCGCGAGCCGATGATCACAAACACTATGGCATTTATCACAAGCAGCGCCACCGTCGCCGCGGTCCTGCTGACATACATAACGGGAACGATCAGAACAGCAGCAAAAAGAACGATCGTCCTCGTGTCCTGATAACATGCGATCCCGATCCCGGCGCCGAGCAGAGCGGTCTCTGTCATGACCGCCGCCAGCGGCACCAGCTTAAGGCCCTTCCGCGTGAACAACAGCGTTATCAGCAATGCTGCCAGACAGACGGCCAGCGCTCCGGCGTAGGCATTGCGGCACAGATAAAAGTCGTGCTTATACTTCGCCAATATCAGATCAAGCACCCAGTAGACCGACTGAGCGCTCGCCCAGATGATCACGAATCTCCTGTTGTCACGCATTATCTGGTCTCTGATGATCGCTTTGTCTTCGTCCGCTACATCTGCCGGAAATCGCAGCCCTTCTGTAAGTTTTGAAAGTAGATCCATCCTGTCTGTCTCCTGCAGCTTACAGCCCCTGCGGATGGTCCGCAAGCTTACAGCCCCTGCGGATGGTCCGCAGTCTGCCCTGCCGTATTATTTACCCTTATCATCTCGCGATACGGCACTTCCTCGAATCCGTTCCTTCTGTATGCGGCTATGGCTCTTTCGTTTTCCTTTTCCACTTCCAGCCTGTTTACGTAGTCCGGGTACCGGGTCCTGAGATAATCAAGGAATTCCGAGGCAATGCCGCTTCCCCGAAGTTCCTTTTCAAGATATATGTCTTCTATCGATATGCAGCGCCTGCCGAATTCCGTGCTGTAGCTGTGCGC
>CADBFL010000082.1:0-2484 GCA_902793875.1 uncultured Eubacteriales bacterium
CCGTCGCTGATATCCCTGGCGATATCGTATGCCGACATCGGCTGCGGATATTCCTTTTTGCTTCCGTCTTTAAGTGTTACTAGCAATTTCTTTTCCTCCTTCTTTCTCTTGCCTCCGCCATACGGGAGCGGGGGCCGTTTCCCGGAAGGGCCAAAAAATAAAGTCCCCTCCGACGTGTTGTCAGAAGGGACGCATACTCCGGTATGTATGAGTATCCGTGGTTCCACCCATCTTCCGGCAAGATCTCTTACCGGCACTCATTCAGGCTTTTGACGCGGCCGGGGCGGGCATGATTGGTGCCACTCGGAGGTGGTTTTCAGAACACCGGGACCTGGGATGATTCCAGCTGCCATCCCTCTCTGGAAGGACCCGTTGGTGAGCTTACTGTCCTCGTCATCGTTTTATTTACCAGTGAATCCTAACATTTTGGTTTTTCACTGTCAAGATATCTGAGCACTCATTTTCAGTCCTCATCAGGCAGGTTCGAGCCTATGGCTTTTCTGACCGTCCCTTACGGTCTGATCTCGATGATCTCCTCGGATGCCACGGCGTTCGCTACGAGCGTGTCGACGTCGAGAGCGGATTCGGACTTTTCTATCCTGTCGCGCTTAGGCTTTGTTACAGGATGCTTCGGCAGGAACACCGTGCAGCAGTCCTCGTAAGGCTGTATCGAGATGTCGTAGGTCCCGATCTCGCGGGCCTTGTCCATGATATCCACCTTGTCCATCGCGATCAGCGGCCTCATGACGGGCATCGATACGACGCTGTCCGTGACGACCAGCGCTTCTGCTGTCTGGCTCGCGACCTGACCGAGGTCCTCTCCCGTGATCAGCATCATGCAGCCGTTCTTCACGGCCACCTGCTCGGCTATTCTCATCATGAAGCGCCTCACCAGCAGGGTCGTCTCATCCTCAGGGCAGTTCTTTACTATCTCCTCCTGTATAGGGAGCAGATTGATGACGTGCATCCTGACGGTACCCATGTAGCCCGCGAGCACCCTTACAAGATCCTCGACCTTGCGCTGGGCCCTCTGGCTGGTGTACGGATACGAATGGAAGTGAACCGCTTCTATGCTCATGCCGCGCTTTGCCATCATGAAGGCTGCGACAGGGCTGTCTATGCCTCCGGACATGAGTATCATGCCCCTGCCGTTGGTTCCCAGAGGAAGGCCTCCGAAGCCCTTGATCTTGTCTCTGAAGATATACGCCGCCTCGCGCCTGACATCTACTGTCAGCACGCAGTCAGGCCTGTGCACGTCCACCGAAAGCACCTTGCATGCCTTGAGGACCATGCCGCCCACCTGCCTTGCTATCTCGGGAGATTCGACCGGGAAGCTCTTGTCGGCTCTCTTGCCTTTCACCTTGAAGGTCTTTATGTCTTCATGCTCAATGACATCCAGCATGTATTCACCGGCGATGCGCCCGATCTCGTTGATGTCCTTAGGCGCCTCGACCGCAGGGCTCACAGACGCCACGCCGAAAACTCTGACGCAGCTCGCGATGACCTCATCCTCGCTGTATCTGTCCGGCACTCGAACGAACATCAGACCGTCTATCCATTTCGCCTCGGCGTCCTCGTAAACTTCAAGCGCCCTGCACACTCTCTCGAGGAGCACGCGCTCGAAGTACGGCTTGTTCATTCCCTTGAGTGCGACCTCGCCGCACCTTACGATATATAATTTCTTATCCATATGATCCGTTCTAAATGTAAAGTATACTTTACCTATCTGAAACTGCCCAGTCTGCGGAATCTCTCCACAGCAGTTTTGGTGCGCGCTATGACTTCGTCCATCTCTTCTATCGTGTTGAATTCAGAAAAGCTGAACCTTATCGCGCCTTCTATCTCCTTATGCGTCATCGACATCGCGCTCAGCACGTGGCTGTCGCCCGTTTTGTGAGACGAGCACGCGGAGCCTGTCGACACATAGATGCCGTCCTGCTCGAGAGTGTGAAGAAGCACCTCTCCCCTGGTCCCTTCGAATGTGACGTTGAGCACGGTCGGGCAGCGCCTGCCGTGGTCCTGCAGCGTATAGCCGAGCTCTTCAGGCCCGTTCACCATGATATCGCTTATCTCGGTCCGAAGGCCGTTCAGCAGATAGTTGTTGACCATGCCCATCCTGCTGATCTTCATCATCATGTCGTTTGCCGAGATCTCTGCCGCGAGGCCGAGGCCCGCTATGCCGGGAGTGTTCTCCGTGGATGAGCGAAGACCGCCCTCCTGGCCTCCTCCCGTGATGAACGGCGGCAGCTTGTGCCTTTTTTTCACATACATGAGGCCGGTCCCCTTAGGGCCGTGGAATTTGTGCCCGCTTGCAACGATGATATCCGCATCGACGGCGTCCATCGGCAGTTTGCCGAAAGCCTGGACGGCGTCCGTATGGAAGATGATCTCCGTGCCGTGCTGCCTGTTGTATTCCCTTATCATTCTGCTGACATTGAATACCGGCTCGATGGTCCCCACCTCGTTGTTCACCGTCATGATGGA
>CADBFL010000082.1:2558-9836 GCA_902793875.1 uncultured Eubacteriales bacterium
TATCCGTCCACATCGACATCCAGATACTCGATCTCGAAGCCTTCGTCCGCGAGCCTTTTGCAGGTCTCGAGCACGGCAGGGTGCTCCACCTTCGTGGTAAGTATGCGCCTGCCTCTTCGCCTGAGCTTGTGCGCGGCGGATATGAGGGCCATGTTGTCGCCCTCTGTGCCTCCCGAAGTGAATATGACCGTCCCGGCCGGCGGCAGGAGCTCCTCGACCTGTCTTCTGGCATCGTAGAGGAGATTCCCCGCTTCAAATCCGAGGGCATGCAAAGACGAAGGGTTGCCAAAGTTGTCTTTGGCAGCCCTGTACATCAGTTCCGTGACTTCATCGTATTGTCTGGTCGTCGCGCTGTTGTCGAGATAAATCATGATCTTTGCTACTTGGCGAAATCAGTCGCCCTGGTCTCTCTGACTACGTTGACCTTGATCTGGCCCGGATATTCGAGCTCAGCCTCGATCTTCTTTGCGATCTCTCTTGCGAGCATAGGCACCTCGTCGTCCTTGACCTGATTAGGCTTGACTGCGACTCTTATCTCGCGGCCCGCCTGTATCGCGTAGGACTTGTCTACGCCCTTTGTTGTATTGGCGATGTTCTCGAGGTTCTCGAGCCTCTTGATATATGTCTCGAGGGTCTCTCTTCTGGCGCCCGGCCTTGCCGCCGAAAGCGCGTCCGCTGCTCCTACGAGCATGGACTCGAGCGTGGTCGCCTCCACGTCGCCGTGATGCGATTCAACGGCGTTGATGACCTTCCACGACTCCTTGTACTTCTTGCAGATGTTGACTCCGATCTCGACGTGCGTTCCCTCGACCTCGTGGTCTATGGACTTGCCGATGTCGTGCAGGAGTCCGCCTCTTCTGGCGAGCTTAGGATCGAGCCCGAGTTCTTCCGCCATCATGCCGGCCAGCGTCGCGACCTCTATGGAGTGCTGCAGCACGTTCTGGCCGTACGATGTCCTGTACTTGAGTCTTCCGAGCAGCTTCACGAGTTCAGGATGCAGATTGTGCACTCCTGTCTCGAAGCAGGCTCTCTCGCCCTCTTCCTTGATGATGTTGTTTACCTCTTTGGTCGCCTTCTGGACCATCTCTTCGATCCTGGCCGGGTGGATCCTTCCGTCCACGATGAGCTTTTCGAGAGCGATCCTTGCGATCTCTCTTCTGACAGGGTCGAATCCCGAGAGTATTACTGCCTCAGGCGTATCGTCGATGATCAGGTCGATCCCGGTAAGGGTCTCGATGGCCCTGATGTTGCGTCCTTCTCTTCCGATGATCCTGCCCTTCATGTCGTCGTTAGGCAGGCTGACTACGGATACCGTGGTCTCCGTGACCTGATCCGCAGCGTATCTCTGGATAGCCGTGGTGATGATCTCTCTGGCTTTCTTGTCGCCTTCTTCCTTCGCTTCGTTCTCGATATTCGTGATGAGTTCCGAAGCTTCCTTGCGGATGTCGGTCTCGAGCTCCTGCAGCAGCAGGTGCTTGGCTTCTTCCTTTGTGTAGCCCGAGATCCTTTCGAGCTCGGCTACCTGCTTTGCGAGATAGGCGTCTATCTCTTTGTGCTTTTCGTTCATCGACTGCTCTTTCTTGGTGAGATTGTTCTCTCTCTTCTCGATGCTGTCGAGCTTTCTGTCGATGTTCTCTTCCTTTTGCTGGATCCTTCTTTCCGACTTCGAGACCTCGGCCCTTCTGGCCTTGAGTTCTCCTTCGTAATCACTTCTCAGCTTATGTATTTCCTCTTTCGCCTCAAGCACCTTTTCTTTCTTGAGGTTCTCGGCAGTATTCTGCGCATCAAGGATCATGTTCTGAGCCTGCTGCTCAGCGCTTCCGATGGCCTTCTCTCCGAAGTTCTTGCGGAGCACATATCCTATTGCTATACCGACGATAAGGACTACAATGCTGATCACAACAGTTAAAACCGGTGACATGGGCACCTCCTTATCAATTATGAAATTTGTAATATATACATGATCTGCGCACATGTTGGGCCCGGCATGCGTTCCCTGTACTACATATGCGGTTAGACTGCATAAACCTACCCATTTATTATACAGATGCAAACCATTCCCGTCAACAAAAACAAGCGCAACTAATGGGGCCTGACCCCGTTAGGTATGACTAACGGGGTCAGGCCCCGTTATAGACCTTTAACTAGAGGTGGCCTTCGCTTTTCATGCTCGTGAACACGCCGTTTCCGATGATGACGTGATCGAGCAGTTTTATCCCGATTATCTCGGAGGCTGCGGCCAGCCTTTTCGTCACCTCTATATCCTGCTCGCTCGGGGTCGGATCGCCGCTTGGATGATTGTGGGCGACGACCACAGCCGAAGATCCCCTCCTGATCGCCGGGCCGAACACCTCTCTGGGATGAACGGGCGCGCTGTCGACATTGCCTATCGAGATGACCGATTTTGACTGGATGCGAAGCTTTGTGTCGAGGGTGATGGTCATGAACAGCTCCCTTTTCTCGCACATCATCTCTTCCATCAGCAGCTCGGCCACCTGCCTGCTGTCTCTGATCCTGCTCCTCACGGCTGACTGTCTGCCGGACATGAGCCTCTTGCTGAGCTCCATGGCCGCTACTATCGAGCAGGCCTTGGCTTCGCCTATGCCGTCGATCTCAGTGAGCTCTCTCACCTCTGCCATGCCGAGATCCCCTATATTGTCATTCGTATAGGATATGACCTCGTCCGCCAGCCTGATCGCGGATTTATCGCTTGTTCCCGTTCTTATGATGAGCGCCAGAAGCTCTGAATTGCTGAGTCCCGACGCTCCTCCGTAAAGCATTTTCTCCTGCGGTCTTTCAGTCGCAGGCATTTTCTTGATCTGCATACCTTCTCCTTTCCGGAGCACACACGCAAATCCTACAATAAAAAGCCGCGTCCATGAGAACGCGGCTTGTAGATTTCGTGTAGATAACTACATCATCGAAACGGGCTTTTTCTGCGTCTTTTCGGTGATTATCTGCGCGACTGCATCGATGCTCCCCTCGAGCGTCAGATCCGAGGTATCGAGAAGAACTGCGTCTTCCGCCTGGCGCAGAGGACTGACCTCTCTGTGAGAGTCCTGGTAGTCTCTTTCCATCGTCTCTTTGTAGATCCTGTCGTAGTCAGCCTCTTTGCCCGCCTCGATCATCTGATCATAGCGCCTCTTCGCCCTGATCTCAGGGGACGCGGTCATGAATATCTTGACCTCGGCGTCCGGTATGACGGTGGTGCATATGTCGCGGCCTTCCATCACGACGTCCTTTGTCGCCGCAAGATGCCTGCTCACCTCGTCCACCTTTGCCCTGACGATGGCGAGTTTTGAGATGTCCGAAGCGGCCATCGATATCTCGCCCGTCCTGATCACTCCGCTCACATCCTCTCCGTCCAGCATGGTGCAGCCATGCGCGAAGTCTATGACCGTGTCATCCAGCATCGCCTTCACTGCAGCCTCATCCGCCGGATCGACTCCGAGCCTCTTCGACTTGAGTCCGAGCGCGCGGTACATGGCGCCGGTATCGATGTATTCTATTCCGAACCGTTCCGCAATGGCCTTTGCGATGGTGCTCTTGCCCGTGCCTCCCGGTCCGTCTATTGCAACTCTAAGCATTATCCGCTCCTTATTTCTTTCCCTTGTTGAGTTTGTTGATCTCATCGATGAATGTATCGATGGTCTGGAACTCGCGGTATACCGAAGCGAATCTTACATAAGCCACCTGGTCGATGGCCTTGAGCTCCTCCATGATGAGAAGGCCGATGTTCGTCGACTGTATCTCCTTCTCCATGGTGTTGGAAAGACCGCGCTCGATATTGTCTGCGATCCTCTGGACATCCTCGTACGTGACCTTTGTCTTCTGGCAGGCCTTCATGATGCCGTTGATGATCTTGTTCTTGTCGAAGCTCTCGCGCGTGCCGTCCTTTTTCACGACAACAAGCAGGGAATTCTCGATCTTCTCGAAAGTCGTGAATCTCTTTTTGCACTTGGTGCACTCGCGTCTTCTTCTGGTAGCGAGCCCGTCCTCTACAGGTCTTGAGTCGACTACCTTTGTGTCTTCGTAATTACAATACGGGCATTTCATATGCGTACCTCCATTTTGCTTCCGATCGCAATCCCCTCTGTCTCCTGTATGCGGCTAAACGGCCTTGCTGTATTCCATGACCTTTGTCATGACCCTGTCGAACATGTATACGACGTAGAAGTTGTTCTCATCGGCATACTTCTTGAAGTCCATGCCGTTCTGCTCTTTGAACTGCTCCTCTGTATAACCGGCCTTGTCAAGCATGGTCTTCAGATAGTCATTGTAGTCTTTTTCGCTGAATTCGATGCCCTCTTCCCTTGCGATCTGACGGAGCACGAGCTCGGTCTTCACGCTCTTTTCGGCTTCCTCATCGACGGTCTTGCTGAAGCTGTCGGCATCCATGCCCATCGAGGAGATGTATTCATCCACGCTTACGCCCGCGTTCTTGGCAGCCGTCTCGTAGGACTTCGCTATCCTGTCGTGGGACTCTTTCAGCTCCTTCTCGGGATATTCGATGACCTCCGAAGCATCGCTGATCTTTCCGAACACCTCGGATTTTTCCTTGCTCTCCGCCTGGGCCGCCTGCTCTTCTTCGAGCTGTTTTTTCACGGAAGCCTCATACGACGCCTTGTCTTTGAATCCGGTGTTTTCCTTCACCCACTCGTCGGTATATTCAGCAGGCTTTTTCCGGACCATGTAGTTGATCGTGGTTTTGAACACCGCATCCTTGCCGTTCAGCTCCTCCTTGCCGTAATCCTCGGGGAAGGTCACATGCAGGTCAAAGGTCTCTCCGACCTCATGCCCCACTATGCCCTCGGCAAAGCCTTCGATGAAGTGGCTGTTGGCTATGTCAAGCTCTGTGCCCTGAGCGGAGCCTCCTTCGAACTCGACTCCGTCGATGCTTCCGACATAGTCGATATTGACTATGCTGTCTTCTCCAACGGTCCCGGATTCGATCTTTGTCTCTTCAGCGTTCTGCGTCAGCGCCTCGTTTATTTTTGCCTTGACGTCCTCATCGCTGACAGGCGCCGTCTTTTCGTACTCTATTCCCTTATACTCGCCCAGCTTTATGTACTTAGTGAGATCGTCATAATCATATTCGCTGAGAAAAGACGAGGCCGCTCCTCCCGAGCATGCAGCCAGCGTCACCGCCGCAAGCATCGAGATCAGCAATGCGTTAATCCTGTTTTTTGTTCTCATTTCATTCTCCGTAAATAGCCGCGCTTTCTGCGCGCATGGAAATGTTATCACAAGATATAGTGTCTTGTGAAGCAAACACCCCCTAAGATAAACGAACGTTAACCTTGCGGATATCAGTAAAGGCTCAGTTCCATCACCACGCGGTTGGAATAATCACCCTCGTTTATCCTTTCGTAACTGATGCTGCCGACCGCGTTTTTCAGCATAGCCAGAGCAATGTCGTTCTTTGTGTCGTTCGGATCGAACGCAGGACCGTTGTACTTTACGGTTATCGTTGTCCTGTCTTCTTTCTCGCTGTATTCGACGACCACGCTCACCTTCGGGCTGCTCAGCTGCGGCAGCAGTATCTGCTTCACGAGCTCTTCTATAGCGCTGCGGATCCGGTTGGCGTGCCTTGGCGAGAGCTGGTTCTTGCGGCAGTAACGGTCGATATCCGCTCCGTCGCCGAGGAAGTCATATGTGTCGCTCTCGATAAGCATCTCGAGGACTTTCAGCTGGTGTATGAAGCGGCGGGTCTTTTCTTTGCGCGGATCATCGAAGATGACCTCCGGCACATCGTCGTCATATATGACGCCCTCGTCCATGAAAAAGACCCTGTTGCATATGGACCGTGAAAACCTCATGTCGTGTGTCACTATAAGCATGGTTTTTCCGCTCATCGCAAGGTCGCGTATTACCGCCTCAACTTCTCCCACCAGCGACGGATCGAGGGCGCTCGTCGGCTCATCGAACAGTATGACCTCGGGATCCATGGCAAGGGCCCTCGCGATAGCTACGCGCTGCTTCTGTCCTCCCGAGAGCTCATCAGGATAGCTCAAAGCCCTGTCCGCAAGGCCGACCTGCTTAAGGAGCCGAAGAGCATTGTCATAGGCTTCCTGCCTGCCGGTCCCGAGCGTCTCTACCGGTGAGAACATAATATTCTCGATCACCGTAAGATGTCCGAAGAGGTTGAACGACTGGAACACCATGCCGATCCTGCGGCGCGCCATGGAAGCATCGTATCCGGGCGCTGTTATCTCTTCTCCATCGAATATGATCTTTCCGTCCGTCGGAGGGTCTATGAGGTTCATGCACCGAAGCAGCGTCGACTTGCCCGTTCCGGACGGCCCGATCACGGAGATGACATCGCCCCTGTTGATCACCGCATTCACGTCCTTAAGGGGCGTTACCGTTTCGAATTCCTTTCTGAGGTGGATCAGTTCAAGCATGTTCTCTTACCCCCTTCAGCACATCCTCCTTTTTTCTGCGTTTAGGATCTGTCTTCAGCTCGATCCTTCCGGCCGCCAGTATGAGCACCCTGGACATCAGGTAGTACAGGACAGCCACGGCGATAAGCGGGAAGAAAGCCTCATACGTGCGGCTCCTTATGATATCTCCCGTCCTGGTCAGATCCTCTACCGCTATGTAGCCTACGATGGCGGTAGCCTTGATGAGCGATACCAGTTCGCCCTTGAACTGAGGCAGGATGTACGGCATCGCCTGCGGCAGGATTATTTTGAAAAACGTCTTGTTCCTTCCCACGCCGAGTGCATACGCCGCCTCGGTCTGGCCGATGTCTATCGCGCTGACGCCGGTCCTGATCATCGAGTACACAGCGGATGCGAATGTCAGAGTGAACGCTATGACCGACACGAACGTTCCCGTGACAGGAGCGGTCGCAAACACTACGTAGTAGAGTATCATCAGGATCACCACGACAGGCAGGCCCTGGATGAGGCTCGTGCAGATCTTTGTGACCGATGCAGCGGCGCGGCTGCCTTTGCGGCACCACATGTAGACGGCAAAGCCGAGGACCGTGCCGAACAGCACCGAGAGCACTGTTATGAGGAGCGTTGTCAGAACTCCGTTTATGAACAGCTTATACCTGCCCTCGCGGATGAAGGTCTTTTCAAAGCTGTCCTTCATCCTGCCGAAGAAGCCGCCGGAGCCTCCGGCCGTATCCGCCATCACTGCCGCGGCGATGCCGCCGCCGAAATACGGCTCCGAGAACTCGACGCTCTCCTTTCGTTCATCCGTTATGACGATCGCGGCTCCGCCCAGATCGCACTTGCCCGAGCTTACCGCCGGTATGATCCCGTCGAA
>CADBFL010000082.1:9906-11462 GCA_902793875.1 uncultured Eubacteriales bacterium
GTGGATGTCGTGGCCATTCGGATCACGCCGTTTTCTGCCGGCAGAGATCCGTAGTCCACCTTCATTTTTGCAGCGCCCTCTTTTGTCAGCCAGTTCGCGTATATCTCATCAAGGGTCCCGTCCTCCTTGCACTTTCTGATGAACTCGTTCATCTGCATAGCAAGGGCGCGCCCCTTGTCGTTCTTCGCAAAAGCGTAGCCGTACCCGAACTCAGTCAGATAGCCGTCAAGCTTTCTGAACCTGTCGTCCATCTGCATGTTATGGTAGATCAGCGTGCTGCTGTCCTCGACGAATGCGTCGATCTTGCCCGACTGCACAGCCGTGAGCATGTCGACGTAGCTGTTGTACGTCATGCGCTCAGCCTTCGGCAGCAGCTTCTCGACCAGTTCCGGGCTGATCCCTCCGTTAAGAGCTCCGACCCTGATACCGGCCCTGTTGAGGTCCTCGTATTTCTGCATGTCCGATGTGACGCTGCTTTCGCTGCTCCCGCTGCATCCCGGAATCAGCATGCAGGCCAGTACGGCCAAAGCGCAGATGGCCGCAATCAGTATTCTCCTTTTCGTTTTTTTCATCTCACTTTGCTTCATTGTTTTACTGTATGGGATCCGAGCCGTACCGGCGATCAAAGAACTGCTTCAATGTCATCAGCTCTGCAGAGCACGATGATATTCTCATTCTCGGCGGCAGCATCGGATATAACTTCATAGATCCTCTGAAACCATTCCCTTGACTCTTCTGTCGGAACAGGGTCCATTGCTATGTAGACCGTATCATCCATTTCTGTCAGGCAGTCAAAAAGCGCATCCAGGTTTTTCCCGAAATACGAAGGGAAATCCAGTTCAGACGCGATATATGAAAGAGCTTCTCTTTTGCTTTTGAAATCCTTTTCTCTTATGAACAATACTTCTTCCATGGCATTCCCTTTCAGTATATTCGTTTGAATGACTTGTAGTGATCCGTAGTATGATACACGACCCCGTCCTTTGTATAGACCAGCCTGTTTCTGCCTCTTGCCCTGCCGTTGTAGTCAACATCGCATTCGTAATACTCACCTTTCGGCAGCTTTTTTTCAAAATTGCGGAATTTTTTACCGCCTATCATTATCCCGTACTTTGCGGGGTTTTCATATCTTTTCCAGCCTTTTTTCTTTGCCTCTCTTTCCAGCATGTAATTCGAAGGCAGTTTATGATAGCTGTGTATATATTCGGCTACGTCTTCTGCTGTGGTATACTTACCGTCTTCCTTTACAGGCTCCCTGTCGGCATCAGCGCTTTCGGAGCCGTCCCCCGGATCCTCCTGCACAGAGGGCGCAGCATCACTGCCGGTCCGGCTGTCGCTGCCGCCGATGCGTATCCTGGCAGCGTATGCCGCACCGATCACCAGGACGATCACCGCCAGTATTATGATGATCCTTCTTCTTGTCTTTCCCATTTTGCTTCTCCCGGGTTCAGTGTATCATTGCTTTGTCATTGATCCCATTTCCCTGGTTTAGCTGACGCATACTTCAACAACGCCGGCCTTGTTCCTCTTGAATTCCAGAGACATAGATCCTGTTA